>VHBA01000027.1 GCA_016872175.1 Sphingomonadales bacterium
ATTTTATAGCACCACCACCACCCCACCCCTCTACCTCCGGGAGAGGGGTCGCTGACGCAGTCAGCGGGGTGAGGGGAAAGCCACCCTTCGACACGCTCAGGGTGACATGTACCATTAAACAAATAAACCAATAAACAATTAAACCAACCACAAAAACCCTCCTCACCGGTGCCGGCGCCCCCGGAGGACCCGGTATCATCAAAGCCCTGCGGCAGGATCCTTCCATCAATCTGCTGGTAGCCGATGCCAATCCCCATGCCTCCGGCAGGGCCATCCATCCCCATTTTTATCAGATACCCAAAGCATCAGATTCGGGTTTCATTGACCATATTTACCGCATTTGTGATGAGCAAAAAGTAGATGTGCTGCTGCCTTTGGTAACCCGCGAGCTGGAAGTGCTGGCACCCAATAAGGACCGTTTTCTGGAAATCGGCACCCGTATCGTGGTTTCCGATGCCCAACAACTGCACGCCGCCAACGACAAGCTTCAATTGATGCAAAAGCTGAAGCAGGCCGGCATTCCGGTGGCTGAATTTTATACTGCCACTTCAGCTTCCGAAATTGCGGAACACGCCCGTAAACTGGGCTATCCCAATAAAAAAGTGTGCATCAAACCGGCACTTTCCAACGGCAGCCGTGGCATGCGCATACTGGATGCCGGTGCGGGCTCATTCGAAGCGTTTTTCGAACAAAAATCGGGCAATACCCACACCACACTGGAATCCATACTGAAATTGTTTGTAGACAAACCATTGCCCACCATGCTGGTAATGGAGTATTTGCCCGGCGAAGAATATACCGTAGATGCCTTGCTGGATAACGGAGAGCCACTATTACTGCTCCCGCGCAAACGCATCACCATGAATAATGGCATCAGCGTGGCTGGTATTTTTGAAGAAAACCGGGAAATCATGGATTATGCCACCCGGGTTTTTCGCTGCATGAAACTCCATGGCCCAAACGGCCTGCAGGTAAAACGCGGCGAAGACGGCAAATTTTACATCCTCGAAATCAATCCCCGCCTGCAGGGCAGCACCACCACAGCGATGGGAATGGGGATCAACCTCCCCGTACTTTCCATAAAACAGGCCATGGGTGAAGATATCAAAACCCGCATCCCCCAACCCCAATGGGGCCTGCGCTTTGTGCGCTATTATGAGGATGCGTTTTTTAACCAATAGCTTTGTCAACTTTTCAAAAGTTGACAAAGCTATTAACCCATGCCACCCTTCTACCTCCGGGAGAGAGGTCGCTGACGCGGTCAGCGGGGGTAAGGGAAAAAGATATTACATCATACACCAAACGCTTTGTTTTTAAAACGCTAAATAAATTAATATATCACACCTGCGGTGTTTGCGATGCTGTTGTGACATTTTCTATGAAAATGTCGCTCCAACGGAGCTGAAATGCACGAAAGTGTAGCGCTTAAAGTCCCGTAGGGATGTCATCCTAATAACAGCAATCATCGTAACTTTGTAATCGTCCATGAATCAGGAACAACTTTCACAGCACCCCTATATCCAACAAATCCTCGAGCTCAGCCGCCTGCACGAAGACCGGAAAGTGCTGCACGAGAAAGCAGGATCTGTTTTACAACAAATGGGCAATGATACCGAATTCCTGAAACAGGTACTGCAGCGCAATTTTGATGATGATGGGTACCTGAAACAAACCTGGAGCCAGTACAATATCCCGTTTTTATACATTTTTGAAAACGAAGATGTGGTGATGAAGATCCATTTCTTCGCAGCCCATCCCAGCCACGCCAATGGCATTGCAGCGCATTGCATACATCACCACAACAATTATATCCTCACCACTGCGGGCATTCTGGGATCGGGGTATGAGACCATGCTGTTTGAGAAGAACATTGTTACCGAAGGGAATAAAACCCGTTTGAGGGTAAACAAGCATTTCACCCAGCAGGAATATCCCGTGCATACCATCGACAGCTGGGAGCCACATATTGTGTACCTGCCCGAATCCTACAGCGCCACACTGCAATTGTGGACACCCGATAAAAAACGCGCCACCGATTCCCTTCGCCACAATCCGTTGCTGAAAGCCCTTAAAACCCCGCTGCGCAAGGCCATACAGTTGCTGGGCATGGAAAAACAGTTCGGGATATCCGTGGTCAATACCGTGCAGTGGTACCCCGATGGAGATGCTTTTGTAGGCATTGACGAAAATGAATATTTTGCCCCAACCCGCAGTGCTGTGGGTCCCGAAATTGACAGCTACAGCATACAAACCGTTTGCAGATTCATTCTGGAAAAAGGCATTATGGACGCCGGTTACCTGCAGGAGGTCATGAACCGCCCGCAAACCCCGGATTACTATAAGCCCTGGCTTCAAAAGCTCATACAAGGCGAGGACATTCCCGAGACCTTTGCCAAAACTGAAATCAACATTCCCACGAAAACCTACACCCGCGAAGACGTAATGCGGGCTGCTGGTTATTCCTTGTCTTGAAAAAACTCCGAATCATTTACTACTCCCCCCATCCCACCCACGATATCGTGAGTGAAGTGGGCTACAGCACGCACCAGCGCGAGAGCATCCAGTCGTTTCGTCAGTTGGGACATGAGGTATTGCCCGTAGTGCTGGGAGGTACGGAAACATCAGCCGTAAATACGCACATTGCAGGATTATCAGAAAAAGCAGGTAACCTGTCAGGTGTCAAAAAATTACTGCCCCTGTGGCTTTGGAACGCCCTCAAAGATGTTAAGCTGCTAAAACATGATAAAAAAGCCGGCCGGCAACTGGAACAAGCCATCCTGGAATTCAAACCGGATATGATTTACGAGCGCGGGGAATATTTGCAGGATAGCGGTGTAATAATGGCTGAAAAGCATGGTATAAAACATGTTTTGGAAGTAAACAGCCCCGTGGTGGAAGAGATGGCCGCTTTCGAAGGCCTGGATTTACTCAGGTTTTTAGGACATCGCAAGGAACGCAAAAAACTTAGCGGCACCGGTCATGTCATTGCGGTATCATCCGCAATGAAGGAATACCTGCAAACCTTTTACGGCTGCAAGAAACCCATCCATGTGGCACCCAATGCCATCAATCCTGAGAAAGAAAAATTTGGCCCGGAGATCGTGGCCGGCATTCGCTCAAAACTTTCAGAGGGAACAAGAATCATCGGATTTGTGGGCAGTCTCTTCCCTTACCATGGCGTGGATGGACTGATAGAGGCATTTGCGGAAGTGGTGAAACAGGAGCCCAATACACATCTCATGATCGTGGGGGATGGGGGTATCCGAGAGGCTCTGCAGTCACAGGCAACAGGTCTGTTGCCCAAAGATTCTTATACATTCACAGGCAAAATTCCCCACGCTGAGGTAATGAATTACATCAAAGCATTTGATGTGGCCGTCATGCCCTCCTCCAACTGGTACGGATCTCCTATTAAAATCTTCGAATATGGCCTCACAGGAGTTCCCATCGTGGCACCCGACAAAGCCCCGTTGCGGGATGTGATGGAACACAAAAAACATGGCTTGCTAGTGTCTGATAATCAAGAAAACTTGAAAAAAGCGTTGCTGTTTATGCTGCAAAACACTGAGGCCGCCAAAGAAATGGGCATTTGTTTTCGTGAGAAAATACTGAAACAGCATACCTGGAATGCTCAGGCCTCGGGAATACTATCTGAAGTATTTTCGGTAGCCTGATTTTTATAGTACTGCCGTATTTGTATCGCCGATAAGGCATACAGAAAAAAGAAAAAATAAAACCCCTGGCCGATGTAATTACCTGTTCTCAAAAGCCGAATAACCAACATAATAAACACGGCCTGGTTAATGATGGTAAGGGGGGCGAGTTCGGGTACGTCTATGCCCCGCTTGTACACAAAGAAATAAAACAGGGCAATAAAAAAGATGGACAGGCCAATCAGTCCGCCCTCTGAAACAAGTCTGATGAAGAGTGAATTACCGTCTTTAGCATTAAATGTACCATACATTTTTTTGATGATTTTGTCCAAAAACACATCAAAAAACCTGTCATAACTAATTTCATGAGAGCCTAGGCCTGAGCCTGTATATGGATGGGCTTCAAAAGATTTACCTGCAATGAGAAAATTGGAATACAGTGCAAACGTAGAGGAGTTAAGTTTGGCAATTTCTTTTTTATCCATGATGCCCTTGTACAAAAAGGCTTTTACAGTATCATCCACGCGCACCTGAAGTTCAAAAAAGGCCGTTCTGAGTTTGGCAATATTGGGAAGTATGGCTATCAGGAAAACAGGAATAAACAACAATCCGAACCTGCGCAAATCAAAAAATCCTCTGTTAACACTTATAAAAAAACCCGTCATCAGTATGCCCACATATCCTGCACTGCTGAATGTGAACAGGAAACACAAGGTTATAACCCCAAATCGCCATTTATACTTCCAGTCTCTGAAATTCTTGCTGCCAAACATTTTATTAGTATAGTAAACAAAAGCAGGCAGCAGGGCAACAGCCAGGTAATAAGGCTCACCCATGATGGAATAAACCCGGTTGAAGCCCATAGAGGTAATTTTATAGTTTTCCCAAAAATTGGCAAATCCCAGCAGACGGGTTATATCTTCAATAGTTGAGCCGCCAAACCAGTATGTAAACCTGAAAATATGCATGGCTTGCTCACCCAACCCCCACAGACCAACCCAAAATGCCCCGGAGAGGTAGTAGCCAAAAATCTTTTGAAGATTAAAATTTTCATATTTGATAACACTGAAATATGCGATGGAAGAAAAGGTAATACCCAGCATTTGCTTTACCATACTAAATTTCAGACTGTCGCTGGCAAAACCGCCAAACACCGAGTTTGTAAACAATGCCAGTATTCCCAATAAAAACCAGCGCGGCCAAAAAGGAATTTCCTTTCGTTTAATGATAAAATACAAGATAAACAGCAACCATATTACATAGTAATAGTAAAAATCAAAAGCTACAAAAGCCCTGTTTTTCTCATCTCCAAAGCGGTAATCATCCATAAAAACCGTAAAAACAGTTAAAACGACGAGATACTTTTCCAGGCGCATTATCAAAGGCAAATTAAAAGTAAAAGCAGGGTATATTATATTCGAATCAGACCAATGACCTTTTTATTTCTTTATACGGAGCTGGCCGGTTACAGCATGGATTGTTTTCGGGAGCACCTGCGTATTCACCCGGAAGACAGTATTCATGTGGTGCATTATCCCATCAATCCTGAAGCTCCGTTCCAGTTTAACGTGCCTGTAGGTGTAGTTCTGCACGAAAAAAAGAAACTGGGTTCCGAAGGCATTTATGACCTGATTAAGCAAATAAGACCCTCTGTTATTCTTATGTCGGGCTGGCAGGATAAAGACTACCTTCGTTTGGCGCGCATGGCAAGTAAAACCTACCGTTTCGTACTTTGCCTCGACAACACCTGGCGCAACACCTGGAAACAATGGCTGCTACTGCTGCCTGCCAGATTTATCGTGCGTAGCATCACGCGGTTTTGCTGGGTGCCGGGAGAACCGCAAAAGAAATACGCGGTTTTACTGGGATTCAATCCTGACAACGTTTTTACCGGGTTTTATGCAGCCAACCTGCAGCGCTACCGAGATATTGCTACCCTGGCAAAATCCACTGATAGACCCCGCCGTTTTTTGGTTGTAGCAAGGTACATACCACAAAAGGGTTATGATATTTTATGGAAAGCTTTTATGGCATTGCACAAAGATGGTTCTAATAAATGGGAACTTTGGTGTGCAGGCACAGGATCTTTATACGAACACCGGATTCAGTTTTCCGGCATTAGGCATTTGGGATTTGTGCAACCCAATGAAATGGAATACCTGATATCGCAGACAGATGTTTTTGTGCTGCCCTCTCGGTTTGAACCATGGGGTGTGGCTGTACAGGAGTTTGCTGCAGCAGGTATGCCACTGATTTTGAGCGACGCGGTAAACGCGCATCATGCCTTTTTAAGACATCAGGGAAATGGGTTTTTGTTTAAAAGTGGTGATGCAGAATCATTGCAAGACGCCATGCAGACCATGATGAATGCAAGTGATGCGCAACTTCTGAAGATGGGGGCGATTAGTGCCGAACTCGCAGGGGTATACGATTCCCACGCCTGGTCTGCCACCCTACACAAACTGGCTTCTGTATAAATTCACATAACGCTCCACCCTGTCCTGCCAGCTTCCGGCAGGCGCCACACCGGCCTTTTCCATTAGGGTGTTAAACACGGAGTAATCTACTTCGTAGGCGTCTTCTCCTTTTTCTATTTTCATACTGGGTTCAGCATCCAGCAAACTGCATATATGAAGGTAGATATCCTTAACCTTGGGGGCATCTCCAAAACCTGCATTGATGCTACCCCGGAAGTTGGCGGTTATCAAGGCATTGATAATATCCGGCAAAAGCTGCACCTCCATAAGTTCACGGTGTGTATTGTCAAAAATGCTGACTGTTTTGCCTTCCGCAACATTTTTAAGAAAATACGGGAATAAATTAGAACCGTTACCACCTTCTCCCATCATATTTGGAAGCCGAAGGATAATGTGATTCGGAAATTGTTCCTGTATTTGTGCCTCCAAACTGCATTTATGCTGAATGTAAGGGGTGTTTATTTTACTTGGATTAAATATGCTAACGGTGGAGAAATAGCACAGCAGTTTATGGGTATTCTGGGTTTTTAATAGTGCCAGTTCTCGCTGAAAAGCAGCAGGAGCGGTTTCGCCGGAATTGGAAACCCCTGAGCAGAAAAACACAACATCATTCCTGTCAATGTCTTTAAGGCTGTTGGCGAGCAATCCGTTCCCGATAATCATGGGCAGCAGTTTCCAAATGCGAAACTAATTGATTTACCGTAGATTCCCACTGAAATTCGTTCAATACTTTTTCATACGCCGCCAATTGTTTTTGCCTGAGGGTATTGGCAGATGTTCTGATAATGGCCTTCATGCTGTCTTTGAGCAATTGACTATCACCGGGTTTTATCAACCAGCCTGTTTTATCATCAATCACCTTTGGCACCACCCCTACGTCCGTGGCGGCCACACACAATCCCCTGGCCATCGATTCGATGATAATGGTGGGAAAACCCTCCGATAAGCTGGGCAGCAAAAGCACTTCGCACTTTTCCTTCAATTCTTTCAGGGCCTCGGCTGTCAAATTTCCATGGTAACGAATGCGAAAATCCGCTATTTTCAGATTATCGGGCAATTCGCCCACAATATCAATTTCAAAGGTTTCATTGTCGGTTACCAACTCCTGCATGGTTTCAAACAGCAGGTGATAGCCTTTGCGGTATTCATTTCTGGCCACAAACAAAAATTTCCGCACCAATCCGTTTTCTTTTTGTGCCGGCTCCGGAAACAGCCAGAAATCATCAACCGCGCCGTATTGTTCGAAAATAGTTTCTTCAGGTTTTCCCTGTTTCAGCAATATTTCCTTCACCCCGCCACCGTAGGAAAAAATATAATCGGTTAATCGTATGATAGGAACAGCCGGAATCCGCATCAGCATTTTGTCGAGCATTTCCCTGAATGCAAAGGCCGGCTGAAACATTTCAAGTCCGTGTAATTGAACAATCACAGGTATTTGAGGGCGAATGGGCCTGGCCAGCCAGTGCCATAGCGTATACCCTTTTCCAAACACAATATCGGCGGTTGATATTTTATGGGAAAAATAGTTTGTAATCCTACGAGAGTACAAATAACTTGCCACCACATAATGACCCGGAAACCGGGGCAGTTTTGGATACGGAATCACATGAAAACGAATGTTGTCAGGAGCCCCATTTTCCCAAAAAAGGGAAGCCGCCTCTTCAGCGGAGCCAGCGCTGTGATCAGGAATGATTACGTCTACATGGTGTTCGCCTCCGGCAAGATGCTTAATGATATAAGCAGCGTGCTTCTGCATGCCTCCCAGCACAAAAGGGTAGATTCCGTCCGTAGCAAATACAATGTTCAATCAGCTTGCAAATTACCGCAATTGGGAAGATAAATGTGTGGCATTAACGGTATTTTTGGTTTAAAAGACAGATTCAGGATCACCGATATGCTGGTGCACATGAACAATGCACTGATTCATCGGGGTCCGGATGCCACCGGAATTTTCACCGATGATAACATTGGGCTGGGCCACCGCAGACTTAGCATCATAGATCTTTCCGAAGACGCAAGGCAGCCCATGACATCGGCCAGCGGTCGCTATACCATTGTTTACAATGGCGAAATTTACAACTACAAAACCCTGCGTGCCACCCACCGCAAATATCCTTACCGCACCGAAACAGATACAGAAGTTATACTTGCTCTTCTCGAAGAGCATGGTACCCAGGCCTTTCCCATGCTTGATGGCATGTTTGCCATTGCCATCTGGGACCGTGAGAAAAAACAACTGATTCTCGCCCGCGACCGCATGGGTGTTAAACCGCTCTATTTCTGCCGCGGTGGCGACATGCTGCTTTTTAGCAGTGAAATCAAAGGCCTGCTGGCATCCGGGCATTTTAAAGCACGCATCAACCGGCGGGCATTGGGCAATTACCTGATGTATCAGACGGTCTACAGCCCCGAAACCATGGTGAACGGTGTGCAGATGCTGCCCGCCGGTTCTTATGCCATTTTGGATGACAAGGGTTTTGGGGTTCGCCACTACTGGCGCATGGAAGACTGCCGGGATAAGTACACCCTGCCCGGTCCTTACGAAAAGGTAATCAAGCAAACCCGTGAGCTGATTTTTAAGGCCGTGGAAAAACGCCTCATGAGCGATGTACCATTGGGGGCTTTTCTTTCCGGTGGAATTGACAGTTCTGCCGTAGTGGCCGCCATGAGCAAACTCTCCGATCGGCATGTGAAAACCTTTAACGTTTATTTCGATGAGCAGGAATTCAGCGAAAAGCGTTTTGCAGAGATGATTGCAGATAAATACCGCACCGATCATCATCCAATACTCCTGCGCCCCGACGAGTTTCTGCACGATATCCCTGAAGCCCTCAATGCCATGGACCATCCCGGCATGGATGGACTCAACACCTATATCATTTCCAAATACACCAAGCGTGCAGGCATTACCGTTGCCCTGAGCGGCATTGGTGGCGATGAGTTGTTTGGCGGATATCCGGTGTTTGGCTATCTGCAGCAACTAAAAAAATACCGTTTCATCGGAAAATTGCCGCCCGGCATGCGCAAAAGCGCTGCACTTCTGCCTGCCAAAATGCTGAAAGGCAAAGCAGGACAAAAGCTCGCTATGCTGGCCGGTCTGCCTTCCTGGGACTGGGCCCATATGTTCCCAATTTTCAGACAGGCCATGGACCTTGAAGAACTGGAACAGGCCGGGGCCGAATACCACCGGTATTTTCAGACCGAGACCGATGATCCTTTTGGCCCGAAACTGGTTTCGGAAATCACCATCGCAGAGTGCAATACCTACCTGGAGAATGTGTTGCTGCGCGATGCTGACCAAATGGGAATGGCCCACAGTCTGGAAATACGGGAACCCTTCCTGGATAAAGATCTCGTCGAGTTTATGCTCGCCATGCCCGACGACTTTAAACCCCTGAAACCACCCAAACAACTGCTGATTGACGCCATGGGGGATTTATTGCCCCGTGAAATCTGGGATAGACCCAAAATGGGCTTCTCTTACCCCTGGCAGGCATGGATGAGCCGTGAACTCAAACCTTTTTGCACCGAACTGCTGGAAATGTTGAAACATTCCGAGCTTTTGAACCCGTCATACATTGATGGACTAATAGCTGGTTTGGATCAAAAAGACAATCCCAATTGGCACAAAGCATGGAGTCTGGCAGTTTTGGGACATTGGATTGATAAAAACGGGATTCATGACTAAAAAAACCGGTGTAGTCATCGTCTGCGACTGGTTCGATCCTGCCGTCAGGGCTGGTGGCCCCGTGCAATCGCTGGTAAATCTTATAGACTTGCTGCATGCTGATTATGATTTTCGAATAATTTGTGGCAACCTCGATTATGGCACTGAAGAGCCACTGCTTGAAAATACGGGTGTGTGGACCGACTGGCATGGCAAAGCACAGGTAATGTACCTGGATGGCAAAACGCTCTCCAGAAACCGCATTTTTGATTTACTGGATGCGCATGTATCCGAAGAAGTTGTGCTATACATTCAGGGTATATTTTCCCTGTATTTCAGTATTTATCCCATTTTGTGGTGGCACCGCTCCAAACACCAAAAAATGGTGGTAGCCCCGCGGGGCATGCTGCACCGAACTGCCCGCAGCGTAAAGCCTTTTAAAAAGAAAGTTTTCTTAACCCTGGCCGGTATTTTTGGTTGGTTTAATAACATTGACTGGCAAAGCACCCAGCCCGATGAAACAGAGGAAATCCGGGCCGTAATGGGTAAAAACGCCAAAATTCTGGAAGCGGCCAATATTCCGGCAGGCATTCCTCCATACAAACCAGAAGAATTGGAAAAGTCTCCCCTGAAAATCATTTCCGTAGGCCGAATATCTGATGAAAAAGCCCCGCTGACGTTGTTGCAGGTGCTTGCAAGAATGGATTTTCCGGTGCAGATTACCCTCATTGGTGATTATTCCGATGAAGCGTATTTTAAATCGTTTCAGCAGGCTTTGAGCCAGTTGCCTGAGCATATCAAAGTAACCCATATTTTATCCGTTCCACCCAAAAAAATGGCGGAATATTACCAGCAGCACCACGTTTTTGTTTCCTGCAGCAAAGGCGAAAACTTTGGCCATGCCATTGCCGAGGCGCTGGCTCACGGATTACCCTGTTTTATCGGGGAAAACACCCCGTGGAAAGGACTGAAAAGTAAAAATGCAGGTGCTGAACTGTCCCTTGAAAGTGATGTATTTGCGGCAGCTTTGGAAGCCTACCGCAAATTGTCATACGAAGAAAAAGCGGAAATGTCGCGTGCAGCCCACAATTTTGCAGTGCAGTCTTTTCAACCCGAAAAATACCATACCCAATACAAAGCGCTGTTTAGCATGGAGGAACCGGACTATGAATAAAAGTGTAAAATTGCCTCCAGACCGAAGGATTGGCGTTATTGGCGGCGGACAACTGGGCAAAATGCTCATTGAAGCATCCAGGCCCTGGAATGTGAAATACACAGTTCTGGAGAATGATTTACATTGTCCTGCTTCTTCAGTAGCAGATAAAGTGATGTTAGGTGGCCTGAAAGACGCGGAAGCCATAAGAAAGTTGGCCCTGGAATGTGATGTGCTTACGTTTGAAATTGAGCACATCAACAGCGATGCTCTGCTGGAAATTGAAGAATCCGGCAAAACAGTTATCCCCTCCGCACGTGCCCTGAAAACCATACAGGACAAGGGTATACAGAAATTGTTTTACCGTGAACATGCCATTCCAACCGCTGACTTTGTGATTTGTGACACCCCCTCAAACCTGTCGCAGGTTCTACAGCCATTTGCCGGTGAAAAAGTGGTGATAAAACAGCGCACCGGCGGTTACGATGGCAAGGGTGTTGATATTGTTACCAAAAAAGACATTGAATCGGGCGTTTATATATCGCCAGGCCCTTGCGTAGTGGAGCATTTTCACCCGGAAATCACAGAATACTCCGTGATTGTGGCCGCAGACCGCCATGGGAATGTGGTAACCTATCCGCTGATCGAAATGTATTTCAATCCGCAGAGCAACCTGGTGGAATTCCTTTTTTCACCCGCAGAAACCACCGCCGACCTCGAAGCGGATTGCCGAGAGGCTGCCATGCGTGCTGTGAAATACCTGCAATCACCCGGATTATTTGCCGTTGAACTATTTGTGACCGAAAAGTCAGAAGTGCTCGTCAACGAAATTGCGCCCCGACCCCACAACAGCGGCCACCACACCATTGAAGGCAGCTACACCAGCCAGTTTGAGCAACTCAACCGCATTTTACTGGACTTGCCATTGGGTAATACAGAAATGGTGCAGCCTTCGGCGATGATTAACCTGGTGGGGGCTGAAGGACAGTCCGGACCCTATAAACTAAAATATACCAAAGAACTGCTGGCTGAACCCGGCGTGTATGTTCATTTGTATAACAAAACAGAAATTCGTCCTCACAGAAAAATGGGACATATAACCGTGATGGCTGAAGGCCTGCAGGCATTGCTGGAAAAAGCCGGAAAAGTGCGGGAATGGGCTGTCTTTGAGTAAGACTGACCTCAAACAGTCATGATTTCTTTTTCTTTGGCAGACAATACATCTTCGGTTTTTTTGATGTAGTTGTCAATCGTTTTCTGAATCTCTTCTTCTGTACCACGCCCTTCGTCTTCACTCAGGCCATCTTTTTGCATGGATTTTACCTTTTCCATAAAATCCTTGCGGATGTTGCGGATGCCCACCTTGCTGTTTTCCGCCTCCGCCTTGGCTATTTTAACCAGGTCTTTTCTGCGGTCTTCCGTTAGCGCAGGAACATTGATGCGAATCATTTCCCCGTCATTTTGGGGGGCAAAACCCAGGTTGCTGTTGATGATGGCGGTTTCAATGGGGCGAATCAGCGATTTGTCCCAGGGCTGAATGGCCAGCGTTCTGGCATCGGGTGTTCCTACATTGGCTACCTGACTCAGCGGGGTCGGTGCTCCGTAGTATTCTACCATCACACCATCCAGCATATTGGGGCTGGCTTTGCCGGCGCGTATGCGCGAAAATTCCTGGTGGGTATGTGAGAGGTTTTTTTCCAGCAGGTCTTTCAGCTGGGTCAGCATTTCATTAACGGTTGCCATATCGATTATAATGGCAAAAATAATACATACAGGCTGTGTTGCCATGCAATCAGTCCGGACGATATGATTTTCTTTGACAATGCCATGGTTTAGTGGTAACTTTG
Source organism: Sphingomonadales bacterium (assembly GCA_016872175.1). Lineage (GTDB taxonomy): Bacteria > Bacteroidota > Bacteroidia > NS11-12g > UBA955 > RGEC01. The sequence goes on from VHBA01000027.1 coordinate 12,798, forward strand.
AACAAAATTTCAAACATGAATACAATACTTCTTTTGGGTTTAGGTCAGGGCGAAATCATCATAGTGCTGGTCATTGTGTTGTTGTTGTTTGGCGGTAAAAAGATTCCTGAGCTTATGCGTGGCTTGGGCCGCGGTGTGCGTGAATTCAATGATGCCAAAAACAACGTGTCCAGCGAATTTCGCAAGGGCATGGAGGAAGACCCCAACAAGAGCAAGACAGAAGCTTGAGCACTTACCGGCGCATTACCGATATTCAGGCCGACATAAGGCTTGGTAAAATCAGTTGTGTTCAGCTGGCTAAGGAATATATTGCCCGCATCGAGGAAAACAAACACCTAAACGCCTTTTTGGAGGTTTGGTCCGAAGAGGCTCTGCAGCGGGCCGAACATATCGACCAAAAATTCAAATCCGGAAATCCCGGACGCCTTGCAGGAGCTTTTATCGGCATCAAGGATAACCTGGCCTACAAAGGACACAAGGTTTCGGCTGCCAGCAAAATTCTGGAGGGTTTTGAAAGTCTTTACACCGCTACCGCCGTGCAGCGTTTGCTGGATGAGGATGCCATTATCCTTGGACGTACCAACTGCGATGAATTCGCCATGGGTGCTTCCAACGAGAACTCAGCATTTGGTCCGGTGCGGAATGCCGCCGATCCCGAAAGGGTGCCGGGTGGCAGTAGTGGTGGCAGCGCCGTTGCCGTGCAGGCCAACATGGTGCACGCCACACTCGGAAGCGATACTGGCGGGTCCATCCGTCAGCCTGCCGCATTTTGCGGGCTCTTTGGCATCAAACCTACCTATGGCCTTATCAGCCGCTGGGGTTTGCTTGCCTATGCAAGCAGCTTTGACCAAATTGGCCCGCTTACGCACAGCCTGGAAGACAATATGTTGCTGACCGAGATCATGGCAGGCCCGGATGAGCACGATGCAACCGTCTCCGACAGGCCGGCTCCCCGTTATCAGCTGGACGCATCTGACAAAAAATACACCTTTGCCGTTATGCGGCAGGCCATAGAGCATCCCGGTCTGGGTCCGGAGGTAAAAGCTGCTGCCGAATCCCTGATTACATCGCTTCAGGCGCTGGGTCATACCATTACCTACTTCGATTTTGAATACCTGGATTATTTGGTGCCTACCTACTACGTTCTTACCACCGCAGAAGCCAGCAGCAACCTAAGCCGCTATAGTGGTCTTTTGTATGGACACCGCAGCCGGAATGCCACCGATCTGGAATCTACCTTTACCCTCAGCCGCAGCGAAGGTTTTGGCGAGGAAGTAAAACGACGTATTATGTTGGGAACCTTTGTGCTCAGCAGCGATTACTATGACGCGTATTACAGTAAAGCCCAGAAAGTAAGGCGCATCATACAGAACAAAACACGGGAAGTGCTTACATCTGCGGATGCCATTCTCATTCCCACCACAAGTACACCGGCATTTAAAATGGGTGAAAAAGCCAAAAACCCCATTGCCATGTACCTGGCTGATTTATTCACCGTTCAAGCGAATATTGCCGGAAACTGTGCCATCAGCATTCCTACTGCCAAAACAGCCTCTGGCCTTCCGATTGGGATGCAACTAATGTGTGATGAATTTAAGGAACAGAATTTGTATTGGGTAGCAGCTGAAATTTCGCGCGCTTGTCAACAATGAAGTCATTTTTACTGTTTTTCTCACTGCTTGCAGCCGGTTTCGGTAATATTTTCGCCAATGTTTGGGAAAATAGAATTCGTGCTTTTGAGCAGGTAGGGTTACCACACTTTTACAATAGCGATGTACAGCGAAAGATAGATACACTGATTGTCAACGAGAAACGCAAAACGTCCATTATGGTTGGCAGGCAGGCCGCCTTTCAGCCATACATTGATTATGCCCGTCAGATTTATGGTTTGCCTTGGTTTATTCGCTTCTTGCCGGTTTCCAACACAGCCCTCGACACCAAGTTTACTGACGCAGACGGCAGTACAGGCATCTGGCCCCTGAATTTTAGTATGGGCAAGAAATATGGATTGAAACAAACATCAATTCTGGATGAAAGGAGATCACTGACAGCATCTTCAGGTGCTGCCTGCCATTATATAAAAGATTTGCAGGGCATATACCGCGATTGGACGAAAACAATTTTGGCCTTCCGCATTGGGGCAGTACGTCTTAATCAGGCTATCAGACAGGCGGGAAACAGCCTTAAATTTGAGGATATTTACAAGCATCTTGGTCCGTCCGAGCAGCAGCATATTGTAAATTTTTACGCAACACTGGTGGTGATGTATCATTTTGAAGAAACCGGACTTACGAAAGAAACGTATCCGCTTATTAAATCTGATACTGCTACCATCAACTGTCTGTTACCAACCTCCTTTTTTGAGGAAAAGACAGGCATTACCGTAAATGAACTACAGCAGTTGAACCCGGAATTCAAGACCAATGTTATACCCTGGTTTGGGGAGCCGGCATCATTTCATATCCCGGCAACCAAACGCCCCGCTTATCTGAAAGTGCGAGACAGCTTGTGTTTGATGCTGTTTATTAAAGCAAATCCACCGATTATATACGATACCATTGTTACCGTTAAAGATAGCATAACCTATGTGGAGGTAAAACCACGGGGCGAAAGGGGTGTCGAACCGGTTACCGGTAATTCAGGAAACACAAATCCTGTAACACCATCAAAAGTTTGGGTGGTGTATAAGGTGAAATCAGGAGATGGTTTTTATACCCTTTCGGATGTCTTTGACTGCACCATTACCGAACTTAAATCATGGAACGGTATTCGGGGAAATGTGCTCAGGGCCGGCAGTGTCTTGCGTTTTTATGTGCCGTATTCAAAGAAAAAGTTTTACGAACAAATAAACCGGATGAATGCCGTTGAAAAACGGAATATTGCCAATAAAGACTAAACTTCCTTGCGGCGCCTTATTTTTTATGCTTTGTGTATTGTTGTCAATGGCCTAACGGCACAGGTCTATCCCATTCAAAAAACCGCACAAAACATTCTCATAGACGGGGATTTATCCGAAGATGCATGGCAAAAAGCGCCAATGATGGACGGATTTATCCAGCATTTTCCATACGATACTTCCGAAGCCCTCACCCAAACGAAATTTATGCTCACCTACGATGATAACCGGCTCTATGCCGCTTTCATCTGTATAAACCGCAATCCCGACAAACCTTTTGTGGTACAAAGCCTCAAACGCGATTTCAGCATCACCCAAAGCGATGCGGTGGTGCTCACGCTCAGTCCGTTTGCCGATGGGCAAAATGGGTTTTCCTTTGGTGTTACCCCACAGAATGCACAACGTGAAGGAGCCGTGGAAAATGGCGGCGGATTTGGCGTCTCAACGGCCTGGGATCAAATCTGGTACAGTGCCACCCGCATTACCCGCGACACCTGGTTTGCCGAATTTGAAATACCGTTCAAATCCCTGCGCTTTCTCGAAGGTCTTAGTACCTGGCGCTTTAATGTGGCCCGTGCTGATTTTCGGAATAATGAAGTGAGCACCTGGGTAAAAGTGCCCCGGATGTTTAATATCAGTGCACTTATTTTCACAGGTACCCTGCAATGGCCGGCGCCACCTACCCGCAAGGGTCCTAATCTGGCCATCATTCCTTATGTAAGCAGCCTGGCCACAGGTGATAAGGGAGAATTTTTAAAGCACAATACCCCGAGAGCGGGACTTGATGCAAAGGTGGGCCTCAGCTCCTCACTGAATTTAGATGTTACAGTCAATCCGGATTTTGCCCAGGTGGATGTGGATGAGCAGCAAATTAACCTTACGCGTTTTTCGCTGTTTTTCCCCGAAAGGCGGCAGTTTTTCATTGAGAATAGCGATCTGTTCGCCCAGTTTGGTTTTCGTCAAATACGGCCCTTCTTTAGCCGTCGCATAGGCCTTTCTCAGGCGGGCAATATCCCCATCGATGCCGGTGCCAGGGTAACGGGCAAAATTGGTAAGGATTTGCGGGTAGGGGTTATGGATGTACAAACACGCCGCATGGATTCACTGAATCCGGCTAAAAACTATGCGGTGGCTGCTTTTCAGCGCAAGGTGCTGGCTGCAAGCTATCTGGGCGGCATTTTGGTAAGCGAGCAGGCTGTTGGTGCTGTCAATGCCAAACGCAAATCCGTGGCGGGGATGGAGTTTAATTTGCTCACGCCCAATAACCGCTGGGTGGGAAAGGCCTTTGTGCAAAAAGCACTGTATGATGGATTGAAAGCCGATAGAGGTTACGCACACGCATCATTTTTGTTTTACCGCACCCTGAAATGGGAAGCCATGTGGAACCATGAATATGTATCGGGTAAGTTCCGAGCCCCGACAGGGTTTGTACCCCATATTGAAAACTACGACCCCGTGTTGCGCAAAACCTTTTTCATGAGCTATGGCCGCATGGAGCCCATGATCAGCAGGATTTTCTATCCTAAAAGCAAGGTCATTAACAATTTTTCAGTTAATCTGTATAACAGCACTTACACCGACAGCAATTATCGGGTAACAGAGGCAATTACAACCTTTTCTGGAAAAATACTGCTGCAAAACAGTGCCAGTTTCCGGGTGGCTGCAAACCGTGAGTTTTTTTGGCTGTTTCAGCCGTTTAATCCCGTAAATCCCCGAGACACCCTGTTTCTTTCTACCGGAGAATACCATTTTCAAAGCTTGTCTGCTTCGGCAAGCAGCAATAATCGCCGCCCGTTGAATGGTTTGCTGGAATGCCAGTATGGTTCTTATTTTGGCGGTGAAAAGCTATCCCTAACAGGCGCCATGCAATATCGCTTTCAGCCCCGCTTTCTGTTCACCCTCAATTACCGCCGTATCAACATAGATATTCCTGAGCTGGGCAAATCAACGCTGAATCTGATAGGCGCCAAAACTGAATACAGCCTCAGTACAACCATGTATTTCACTGCCTTTTTGCAGTACAACACCCAGGCCGAAAATGTGAATGTGAATGTGCGCTACCAGTGGCGCTACCGGCCTATGAGCGACTTTTTTGTGGTGTATTCCGAAAACTACGACCCGCAATTCCTCACCAAAAACCATAGCCTGGCGTTTAAGTGGGTGTATTGGTTTAATACATGAGGGCAAAACCCCCACCGAAGTGTTTCAGTGAGTGAGCTGAGTTGCACTGATGGTGTGGTTTTGACCCCGGAGGGGTCACATATCCCTAACCCGGTGCGATAGCGCCGGGGGGCAACCACCTCACGCCAGCTGCTGCAGCTGTATCAGCTTGTGATACAAGCCCTGTTTGGACACAAGCTCTTCGTGGGTGCCCACCTCGGTAATGCGTCCCTGATCCATTACCACAATCAAATCGGCATGAGTGACTGTACTTAAACGGTGCGCTATGATAATGCTGGTGCGGTTCTGCATCAGTTTTTCCAATGCGGCCTGCACGGCCTTTTCACTCTGGCTGTCGAGCGCGCTTGTGGCCTCGTCCAGTATCAAAATCTGTGGGTCTTTCAGCAGGGCACGGGCAATCCCAAGACGCTGTCTTTGTCCGCCGCTTAGCTTGCTGCCGCGCTCTCCGATATTGGTATTGTAGCCTTCCGGCAACTGCTCAATAAATTCAGCCGCATACGCTGCTTTGGCGGCATCGGCCACGGCCTTTTCATCAGCTTCCGGCTTACCCAGGGCAATGTTGTTGCGCACAGATTCATTGAATAAAATGCTCTCTTGGCTCACCATGCCCATCAGCTGCCGCAAATCGTCCTGGCGGAACTCCCGCAAATCATGTCCATCCAGCAAAATATTGCCTGAGTCCACATCGTAAAACCGGGCAATCAAATCCGTGAAGGTAGTTTTTCCGGCACCGCTGGGACCCACCAGGGCAATGGTTTGCCCTTTTTTGATGGTAATGTTGATGTTGTGCAGAACGGCTTTGCTCGCGTCGTACCCAAACGAAACATTCCTGAATTCAATGCTGTGCTCAAATGAGGGTGCTTTTGGGTAAAGCGGATCCTGAACCTTTACCGGTGCATTCACCAGCTCTTCTATGCGGTGCAGGCTGGCTTGTCCGCGCACAGCCGCAGAATAGGAAGAACTCAGCGCCTTGAAGGGATTGATCAGCTGGCTGAATATGGCAAAGTAGGTAAGGAAAAACTCCGGATTCAGCGTGCCGCCGAAAACCATGTTGCCGCCCAGCCACAAAAGGGCCGCCGAAACTGCAATACCAATGGTTTCGCTCAACGGTGATGATAAATCATAACGGCGTTGCACGCCAATATTGTTGCGGGTATATGACCAGTCTTCATCGCTGTATTTCTTACGAAAAAATCCCGAAGCATTGAAAGCCTTGATTATGCGCATACCGCTGATGCTCTCTTCAAACGATGACATAATGCACCCTGCCAGCTCCTGGTTGCGTGCACTTTTGCGGCGCAGGCTGCGGCTCAGCAGGCCAATGAAAATGGCTGTGAGCGGCAGAAAAATTACAATATACAGGGTCAGCTGGGGTGATAGAAATATCAGTGCGCCTAAAAATAAAAGTATGGTGAGCGGCTGCATATACAGGGCTTCCAGCGAAACCATCAGCGCAAACTCAATTTCTTTCATGTCGTTGCTCATGCGCGAGAGCAAATCCCCTTTGCGTTCTTCGTTGAAATAGGCCACAGGCAGCTCTAAACAGCGGTTATAGATGTTCATGCGCATATCGCGAACCGCCAGGTTGCGCAGTTTGGCCATCACACTCATGGCGGCAAAACGGCTCAGGTTTTTAATAATGGTAATCATCACCAGTGCCACACACAAAAAGGCCAGCGCCTGCAGCGGATCGCCTTTGGCCATGCCGCTAAACCAGTGAATGAATTGGTTGTATTGCGCTGCAAACCAGTTTCCAACGTCCAGGCCTTTTGTATCCGGTCCGGGAGCGGCATCGGTGGGTTTAAACAAAAATTTCAGCACCGGCATAATCATGAGCAGGGTGCTCAGGTGCAGCAGAATGTACAGCAGGTTGAAGCCGAAATTCAGAAAAACCAGCCCTTTATAGGGCCGTGCATGACGAAAAAACTGAAGAATGGCTTTCACCTGTTTGCGAAATTACGCAAATTTGCACGGAACATGGGAAAAAGCATTTGGGTTTGGTTGTTGCTGCCTTTTTTTATCGGTTGTCAGGCGCCGGTTGAAGAACGTGCCGGGGCGCAGTCCGACAGTATTTACATGGCTGCAGTAACCCACGAAAGGCAGCAGAAAGACGGTGCGTTTGCCATGTCACCCAATAGTCCGTTCCGGGATGTGAAGGAGGAGTTTACAGGCTTGAAATATTATCCCGTATTGACGGAATATAAGGTGGCATGCCGCTGGGATAAAAGCCATTCCGGCGATACGTTTGTATTCCCTGATTCTAAAGGGCAAAAACGCAATTTTACGTTAGCGGGCAGCTTTATTTTCCGCATGCAAAACCGCGAATGTAAAATTCCCGCCTACTTCGAGGATTCTGCCAAAACCAGCTTTTTTATCATGTTCCGAGATTCTACAAACACCATGGAAACCTATCAGGGAGGGCGTTACATTGGGTTTCGCCATGCAGGTGGCGATGACATTATGCTTGATTTCAACCGCGCTTTCAACCCTTACTGCCATTACAACCACAATTACGCCTGCCCGGTGGTTCCGGCAACCCATTTTATCCCTGTCTTTATCCGCGCCGGCGAGCGTCGGTATGGGGTGGAGTAATGTGTTGGCCTAACAGTTAACTAGTCAAATAATGTTGACTGTAATATTGCTGATACGCACCGCTGGTCACATGATCAAGCCATTCCTTGTTGGCAAGATACCAGTCTATGGTTTTTTCAAATCCTTCGGCAAAAGCCACGCTGGGAGCCCAGCCGAGTTCATTCATTAGTTTTGATGCATCTATCGCATAGCGGAAATCGTGACCGGCGCGGTCGGTAACATAGGTTATCAGCTTCTCACTTTCGCCCATTGCCCGGCCCAGTTTACGGTCCATAATGCCACAAAGCGTTTTTACCAGGTCAATATTTTTCCATTCGTTGTTACCGCCTATATTGTAGGTTTCGCCATTGCGTCCCTTGTGAAAAATAACATCAATGGCACGTGCATGGTCTTCCACATACAACCAATCACGCACATTTTCGCCTTTTCCGTATACGGGCAAGGGCTTGTTGTGGCGAATGTTATTGATCATTAGCGGTATCAGTTTCTCTGGAAAATGGTGGCTGCCGTAATTGTTGCTGCAGTTGCTTATAACTACAGGCATTTTGTACGTTTCGTGGTAGGCGCGCACGAAGTGATCACTGCCGGCCTTGCTGGCACTGTAAGGGCTGTTAGGGCTATAGGGTGTGGTTTCCGTGAATTTGCCCTCATCGCCCAGGGTTCCGTATACTTCATCGGTACTAACATGGTAAAAGCGCCCGTTTTGCATGTCGCCATGCTGTTTGTAAGCATTCAGCAGATTAACAGTTCCCACCACATTGGTCATTACAAAATCTATGGGATTGCTGATGCTTCGGTCCACGTGGCTTTCGGCTGCCAGATGCACAACACCAAAGGGTTTGTACTTTTCAAACAGCGCCTGAATAGCTTCCGCATCGCAGATATCTGCTTTTTCAAAACAATAATTGGGCTTATCTGAAATATCCTTCAGGTTTTCCAGGTTGCCGGCATAGGTCAGAGCATCCAGGTTAATGATGTTATATTCGGGGTATTGATTTACAAACAGGCGCACCACATGGCTGCCTATAAATCCGGCACCGCCGGTAATGATGAGGTTTTTGCTCATGGCTTTGATACAGTTAAGTCAGTTATTTTAATCATTAATGGCGTGTAGGGTTTCACCATGTTCATGTAGCCTTGGTCTCCATATCCGTAATCGCTGGTTACCAAAAAAACACCGGTTTCTCCCTCGGCCATATATTGCAGCACATGGTCAAACGCTGCCAGATTATAGGTGTTTTTGCCAATTTCCATCAGGTATTTTTTGCCTGTAGGTGCAGAATTAACAATTAATTGTCCGTCGAGTGTTGCTACTTCAGCATTAAAGCTAACAACACCCCCTTCGATTAATCTGGGGGCACCTGTTTTTTTATCAATGAAATATTTGATAAACTTTGTTGAATCGAGCACCCATGGTTTTGGGGTTTTTGCTGCAACTGCGTCAATCAACCTGTTTTCCTTTTGAAGCCTGTCCATAAACCGCTGGTTTTGATAACCTGCATACTGAACATCATTCAGCACCTTAATGATGCGTATACTGAATTTTGCGTTTTCTCCCGAGGGCAAATTCATGATTTGCAGGTTGCCACTAATTCGTTGCTTCAGCGAATCTGTCGGTATAAGTACTTCCACCACCGAACCGGGCGCACCATTTTGCATGGCGTCTTCCAGCTCGTTGCGGGGCTCCACGGGATACATCATATGCTGTTCCACACCGGGTTTTGCCAGGTTTACAATCGTATCGCCTTCAGGGCCTGTTAGCACATACTGAAACACAATGTGATAGCCGGTTCCGGGCATTTTATCCCATTTTTTGCCTTCCACTACCCTAAAGTAACCACCGCGTTCGGTTTTCTCCCATCCGCCGAGCCAAATGCCCAAAGGTTTGCGCAGAAAAAAGGCCAGCGACGCAAGTATCAGCAGCGCCAGTGTTAAGGTGAGCCAGTGTTTTTTTATAAAATTCATATAGCCAGTAACGCTTCTTTATAGTCTTTTATCGTGTCGCGGAATTTTTGCACCACGTGTTCCAGGGGCTCATCGCTGGAGCCGCCTGAAGCATTGCGGTGACCGCCACCATTAAAATATTTGGATGCATATTCGTTCACCGCAAAATCACCCTTACTGCGAAAACTCATTTTCACCATTTTGGTGCGGTCTATGATGAGCACGCTTAACACAATGCCCTTGAGCCCCAGCCCTAGGTTTACAAGCCCTTCCGTATCGCCGGTTTTTACATCAAACTGCTCCAGTTCTTCTTTGGTAAGAAATATCAGGGCTGTGCGCAATTCGGGAATTACTTCCAGCTTGTGCAACATGCAATAGCCAAAAAGCTTTGTGCGGTTTGGGGTAAACACATCATAAATGCGCTCGTGAATACCCACATGGTCTGCCCCTTGTTCCAGCAAATCTGCCGCAATCAGGTGGGTAAGGCTGTTGGTATTGCTGTACTGAAAGTTTCCGGTATCTGTCATCAATCCTGTATACAGGCAGGTTGCACAATCTTTGGATACGTTTTCCAGCCCGAAATAGTGTTTGATTAAATGAAAAACCAGCTCTGCCGTGCTGCTGCTTTTAGGGTCCCAGAGCGCAAATTGCTGAAAATGCTCAGGCTCCAGGTGGTGGTCTATCATCACCTTTTCGCCGCGGGCGTTGCGCACAATTTCACCATACTCATTGATACGGGAAAGGCGGTTGAAATCCAGACAGAATATCACATCAGCAGTCTCGGTAATGGCTTTGCACTCAGCTTCTTTTTCTTCGTAAATCATTACGTTTTCATTGCCCGGCAGCCAGTTTAAAAAATCGGCATTGTCCGTGGGAGTAATTACCTGTACTTCGGCAATGTGATGTTTCAAAAATGCGTACAGCCCCAGGCTGCTTCCCATGGCGTCCCCGTCGGGTTTGTGGTGGGTGGTAATCACCGCTTTGCGGTATTGTCCGCTGCGCAGGTTTTCAATAAGAGGAGCAAGGGTATCGAGGCGCATTACACTGCAAAGATAACCACCGCCACGTCCAAAACTAACGGCTGCCATGTCTTCATCTATGGGTTTTACCCTCTTGGGGTTGAAAATATGGGTTGTTTCGTTATTTTTGTTAATTAATAACCCCAATTTATGCGAAAAATCGCCGGTCTTTTAACCTTTAACATGTGCATTTCACTGTTTGCCCAGACAGAATCCGATGCCTTGTTTATGGCCAAAAGAAACCTATGCGGAGGGTTTGTTTATGGCAACACTTCATGGAATCACTACTGGGAAGGTACTTTCTACCGCGATAACGCCAACATTGGTTCCTTTAAGTCGAATGCTGTGATGGCTATGGCCAATTATGGCATTGGCAACGGCCTGAACATAATAGCATCTTCCGCTTGGATCGACAACCGGGTTACAGCGGGAACCCTCATCGGACAAAAAGGAATCCAGGATTTGAACCTGTTCCTTAAAAAAGAACTCTGGGCCAAAGACATCAAGGGTTTCAACAGCTCGCTGGTGGCCGTGGGCGGCGTTTCTGCACCCTTAACCAACTACGTTGCCGATTACCTGCCCATCAGTATCGGCATGCGCAGTAAAACAGTTTCAATGCGCCTGCTGGGCGACGTGCAAAAGGGACACTGGTACGGAACCGCATCGGCTATGTACACGCGCCGCAACAACGTTACCATTGACCGCAACGCCTACTACACTACCGAAATGATTTACAGTAATCAGGTGGTTATGCCAGATGTGTTCTCTTACAATATCCGCCTGGGCTGGAGAGACGGTGCCGATAAGTACTTTGAACTACTGGCAGACCGCATGAATACACTGGGTGGTTTTGACATGCGCAAAAACGATATGCCTTTTCTGAGCAACAACATGGAGGCTTTTCGGGTTGGCTTTAATGTTAAATATCCGGTGCCCGTGTTGAGAGGACTGAGCCTTATGGCTACAGGCATGCAAACACTTAGCGGCAGAAACATGGGCAAAGCAACTACCCTGATGGCCGGTGTGGTGTATCAGGCAGACTTTACGAAAGGAGACAAAAAATGAGAACTTCCCTAAAATGTATTGTATTGCTAAGCGTTGTCTCCATGGCATCCTGCAACAAGGAAATTACGCAAAGAAATATGCAGTTTGGGGCCCTAAACCCCGATAAAATAGACACCTCAGCTGGAAAATGGGAACCTGTGCTTTTGTCGTCTGCCACTGAATTCGCTTGCGATTTGCCTATTGCTGTTACCTCTCCTGATTATAAGCTGCAGTTGCTCGAAATCAAAAGCAGGCAGGCCCATATGACCGATGCGGATGAAGCTGCGCTGAAATACTGGAGTGCCGGTACAGTACTGCGCTGGAATGAAATATTGCGCGAACTGGTGGCCAAATACAATTTGCCGCCTTACCAGAATCCCGACGGAACTTATCCTATACCCAGTAGTGCCAATCCGCTGGCCTATCCATATTTTCCGTTTGCCAATCCACCTTACGCAGCCCGCGCCTATGCCTATGTTTCGGCGGCGCAGTATGATGCGCTCGTGACTGCATACCACTACAAAGGTTCTTACCGCAGATTACGTCCTTCGGCAGTTGATAACACCATCAAAGAACTTGTTCCTGTGGTGAAAGATTTTGCCTATCCCAGTGAAGAAGCCGTGGTGGCCGGTGCCACATTTGGCATGATGAGCCTACTGTTTCCCGGCGAACAGGATTACCTGCAGGAAAAACTCAATGAGTGCATTGATATGCGCATTCTCGCAGGTGCCAATGTGCGCAGTGAAGTGGAAGCCGGCGTAAAGCTTGGTAAAGCGGTTGCCGCCAAATTTGTTGGCCGTGCCCGCACGGATAGAGCAGAAAAAGCCGTGGGAACCCCGGCAGACTGGACCAAGCTTGAAAGTGATGCCATCGCCCGCGGAGAAACGCCCTGGATTAGTCAGGAAAGTCCAAAAAGGCCGCCCATGTTGCCTTTGTTTGGAAGAACCATCGGTTTTCTGATGGACACCACCGAAGTAATCAACAACCGCCCACCGGCACCGCCTTCAACCGGCTCGGCTGAATTTGCCAAAGAACTGGATGAAGTTTTGTGGTATAGCCAAAACGCCTCCCGCGAGCACATGCGCATTGTGCATTTTTGGGGTGATGGCGCAGGCACCTACACTCCTCCCGGACACTGGAACGCCATTGCTTGCGAAGACTTTGCTAACCTGCGCTTCAGCGAAGTGCGCTGGGCCCGCAACCTTGCGCTGCTGAACATGGCCATGTTCGATGCTGCCATCTGCTGCTGGGATGCCAAATATGCGTATTTCAATCCCAGGCCGTCGCAGGTAAATAATAAGATTAAGACATTAACAGGCTTGCCTAATTTTCCTGCCTACACCAGCGGACACAGCACCTTCAGCGGTGCTGCCGCAACTATTCTTGGTCATATTTTTCCCGGCCGTGCTGCTGATTACATGTCTATGGCAGACGAAGCCAGCAAAAGCCGACTTTACGGCGCTATTCACTACCGCAGTGATATTGAAACGGGCATGAACATGGGAAAAATGGTGGGCACAAAAGCCGTCAACAGAGCCAAAACAGACGGCGCTGATTAACCCAAATATCTTGCTGCAATAGCCATACAGGCTGTTTCGGTGCGAAGCACGAGTGCTCCAAGCGAATAGCATTGAAATCCTTTGGCTATCGCCTGATTTACTTCTTCTGTAGTGAAATCTCCCTCGGGACCCAGCAAAACCAGACAATCGCCGGAAAGGCCATCCGCTGATGAGCTGGGTTGTTGAATGTCGGTATTGCAATGACAAATAAGGCGGTTTCGGTGGTTTTCCTGTAGTATATCTTTCCAGCCTGACGTACGAATTTCAGGCAAACGGTAACCATGGCATTGTTTGAGGGCGGCAATGGCCACTTTTTGCAATCTTTCAGGGTTAATCCGGGCCTTTTCAACATTGCCGGTTTGCAGAAATGCAATGCTTTTCACACCCAGCTCCGTACATTTTTCTACCAGCCACTCCAGCCGGTCTGCGTGTTTGATAATTCCTACAGCAATATGCAGTTGGGGTTGATAGTCCGGCGTTTCCTTTTGGGTTATGGTAACTTGAAAGGCCCTTTTTTCTATTTGTGAAATGTTGCCCTTATAGCGATTACCCAGCCCATCGGAAAATGAAATTTCATCGCCCATCTGATAGCGAAGCGCCTGAATGGCATGCCGGGTATCATTTTCATCGAAAACCGCCACGTTATTTTGGATATTTTGGGTGAAAAAGGAAAAGTGACCGGGCATGATGTAAATTTAATGTAGCGCGGCCCTTATGGGCATATTCCTGACAATGCGTGCCTCCTCAGCGGCAAATGCCTGCAGCCTGTCGTACACCGTCTTTTCATCAAAATAATTCAGGGACATTTTCACAAAAATATGTGCATGTTTGGCTTCGCAGGCCCACAGTCGGTGATAGAATTTTTTGGGCTCACCTTCGGGCAGTCTTTCCCAGATAAGTTTAAATCTTTCGGCACCGCGGGTTTCAAACAGCGAAGCCAGTAAAAGCCTGTCAAGAAAACGTTCATCGCGGCCGGATCTCACAAACGCCATCAGGCCTTTAATATAAGGATCTTCCTCAAACGGATTTTCCAGTTTCAGGCCGCGGGTTTGCATGAGCTCGTATACATCGCGAAAGTGCTCCAGTTCTTCGAGGGCTGTTTCTATCAGCAAGGGAATAATTTCTACCCTGTCGGGGTATTTAGCCACCATGCTCATCATCATGCCGTTTGCTTTGCGTTCACAATCCGCATGATCCTGCAAAAAGGTATCAAAGTCGGCCATTACGGCATCGGTCCACTCGGGCGGGGAAGCACATTGCAGGTCGATACTCAGTTTCATGCTTAACTATTACAAACTCCAGCTACTGCCGTCCTTACCATCCTTTATACTGAAACCCAGTTCGGTAAGTTTGTTGCGGATTTCATCGCTGAGTGTGTAGTTTTTGCTGGCTTTGGCATCGGCTCGCATGGTTAGAAGCATTTGCATCACCCCATTAAGGGCGTCATCATTGCCTTTTTCTTCGGTCTGAATGCCCAGAATGCCGTGCAGCCAGGTCTGAAACAGGTTGTTCAGGGCTTCGACAGCGCTCCGGTCGAGTTTAAGTTTACCATCAGCGGCCGAATTGCACACGCGGGCAGCTTCAAACAACTGGGCAATCACCTGCGGCGTGTTCAGATCGTCGTTCATGCTGCGCTCGCAGGCAGCCTGAATATCGGAAACATTGTATTCAGTGCTATCCGATATGGGAAGTTTAGGAACCTGCGCTGATGCATTCATGAGCCTTTGCAGGCCTTTTTCTGCAGCCTGCAGTGCCTCATTGCTAAAATCAAGGGTGCCGCGGTAGTGCGCCTGCAGGATGAAGAAGCGAATGGTCATTGGGCTATAGGCCTTCGCCAGTAAAGGATGATTTCCCGAAAACAACTCATCTGCCATGATTCCGTTATTCAGACTCTTGGCCATCTTTTGCCCATTGATGGTAATCATGTTGTGGTGCACCCAGAAACGGGCCGGGCTGTGGCCAGTGCAGGCCGTACTTTGGGCTATTTCGCTTTCGTGGTGTGGAAACAGCAAGTCCATGCCGCCACCATGAATATCAAACACATCGCCCAGGTATTTGCGGCTCATGGCCGAACACTCTATGTGCCAGCCCGGATAGCCTTTTCCCCAGGGACTGTTCCACTGCATGATATGATCGGGTGACGCTTTTTTCCAAAGGGCAAAATCGTTGGGGTTGCGCTTTTCATCTTGCCCTTCCAGTTCGCGGGCTTCATTGCCGGCACCGGCTACCAAATCCTCCAGAATGCGGCCGCTCAGTTTGCCGTATTCGTTGGTTTTGGCGTATGCAAGCACATCAAAATACACGCTGCCGTTTACCACATAAGCAAGCCCCGCGGATATAATAGCCTCTATCATTTCTATTTGTTCAATGATATGGCCACTGGCACGGGGTTCAATACCGGGTGCAAGCACGTTCATCATTCGGCACATTTCATTGTATGCCACCGTGTATGTCTGTGCCACCTCCATGGGTTCCACTTGCTCCAGGCGGGCTTGTTTACCCAGCTTGTCTTCGCCCTCATCACCGTCACCCACCAAGTGGCCTACATCGGTGATGTTGCGTACATGACGGACTTTATAACCCAGAAATTCGAGGTATCGCCGCAGTACATCAAACACTACCGGTCCACGCACATGACCCATATGCGGAGGGCCATACACCGTAGGCCCGCACACATACAATCCAACACGGTTGTTATGCAATGGCACAAAGGCCTCGGTATGGCGGGTGTAGGTGTTGTATAGTTGCAGGGTTGACATTTTCAGGCACAAAGGTATGAAATGTAACTATGGTGTTGTATACCTAATCCCATTTGCTTTGTTCGGGGTTAGAAAATAATTGCTATATTCGTAAAATGAAAAAATTAACGCTAGGCCTGTTTCTAATTATTGTATTTACAATGTGTAAAAAAGAAACCCAGATAATTTACGAAACACCTGCCCCAACATTGGCCGGTGAGTGGTATGGCTTTGTGCAGAAATTTACCTATTTGCAAGTCCATTATTTGATATAAATAAAGTGTGTTTTTACTTTTTATTGCCCCTTACGCCCAGTTCTACTATGAAACTACATTAATGTCTTCCAGTTGGCAAAATTGGGAAATGTCCTGTAAGTAATTAATCACAGCATACTTCACTGCACAACAGGTAAAAAATAAGGGGATAGACGACTATCCCCTTTTCTTGCTAAGCGTTGTTGGTGTTGGGTTTGGTAGCCCCGACGAGAATCGAACTCATATCAAGCGTTTAGGAACCCGATATTAAAAATAGTTGTTGATATATCAACCAATTAACACTTTATAAGTGTGTAGTAAATCACTGCACAGTGGGGGTTACTGCATCCTTAGCATTCATGGGTACAACAAAACAAAAAAAACAATATATTTGACAGGCG
Source organism: Sphingomonadales bacterium (assembly GCA_016872175.1). Classification (GTDB taxonomy): domain Bacteria; phylum Bacteroidota; class Bacteroidia; order NS11-12g; family UBA955; genus RGEC01. The sequence continues at coordinate 29,426 of VHBA01000027.1, forward strand.
AAACCAAAAAACCTTTTAACAGAGCAGAGAACAATTTAAAACATATAAAAATGAAAAAATTAAGCTTAATTCCAATTCTTTTAATTGGCTTACCTTTTATTACTTACGCCCAATTCGTATCCATTGGAGGCCAAGTATTTATGTCTAAAAACTTGGATGTGAGCACCTTTAGAAACGGAGACCCCATACCCCAAGCAAAGACATATGAAGAATGGGGAAGAGCAGGAGAAAACCAACAACCGGCATGGTGTTATTATAATAATGACCCAGCCAATGGCGCTAAATACGGCAAGTTGTATAACTGGTATGCGGTGAATGATTCAAGGGGATTGGCTCCAGAGGGATGGCATGTCCCAAGTGATGCTGAATGGACTATTTTGACTGATTATTTGGGGTCAGATGCCGGTACAAAAATGAAAAGTAAAACCGGATGGAATGAAAATGGCAATGGTACCAACAGCAGCGGTTTCTCAGGTCTTCCGGGCGGTACCCGTAACTACAATGGTACATTCTACACCATTGGCTACGACGGTTACTGGTGGAGTTCTTCGGAGACCAATACAGACGA
>VHBA01000028.1 GCA_016872175.1 Sphingomonadales bacterium
TGGATTTATTGGAGGTGCCATCGGTTTCGAATTAATTGGAACTCTTTACAGTTTGGCAGTGCTGTTACCCAGCCTGGCAGTTGCAGTCAGAAGAATGCATGATGTGGGTAAAAGTGGTTGGTTTATTCTAATACCCATTTACAATTTGATTCTTGCCTGCACGGACAGTCAGGTAGGTGAAAACGAATATGGTTCAAATCCCAAAGATAGTGTTGCCAATCCCGACATATTGGACGCTAAAAAACATACTAACAAAAAAAGAAACCCGCTCCATGCGGGTTTTTTTTATTCCTTTAAACATTCATTTATTTATATTTGCTTCCTGTGGAAAACAACACCCTTGACAACAACTTCGGAAACCAACACGGCAATGCGGCCCTCCCAAATTCCACAGCTGTGCTGGTTTTAGGCATTTTGTCGCTGGTCATGTGCTTTTGCTATGGTTTGGTTGGATTAATTCTTGGAATCATGGGCCTTAGTCTGGCAGGCAAAGATTTACAGCGCTACAAAATGAACCCCGGTGCTTACACTACTTCCAGCTACAACAACCTGAAAGCAGGCCGTGTTTGTGCCATTATCGGAACCATTCTAAGCAGCTTGTATTTCATTATTATCATCATCTATCTGATGGTTGTTGGCAGTATGATTTCAATGGGATCTCTGGGTGGCTTTTGAGTAAGGATACATTCCCCAGTTATTTCTTAACCTGTCCATCCAAATCATTGACAGGCAAGGATTGCCCCGGATGTGGCATGCAGCGCTCTCTGTATTCCTTATACCGGGGTGATTTTTTAGATTCCTGGCATTACAATATCGGGGGTATGCCATTTTTGCTGTTGCTGGTCTTTACCGCACTGCACTTAAAATTAAAGTTTAAACATGGCGCCAAAATCATCATGTGGGGCTTTATAGCCACCGCAGCACTGATGTGGGGTAGCTTTCTGATAAAATTACTTTAACCTGTAATTCTTATACTCCCCCACCCGCCAGCCGGTTTTTTGCTCAATCCAGTGGAGAAAGCGGCTTTTTAACCCCATTTTTTTGCGGCTGATGTCGAAATCGAAGCTCCAGTTCATGCGGGCAATGCGATCCTGCAACACGGCAGGGTGCGTTCCATTAAATTTCTGTAATGAATCTATGTTGCTGTAATCAAATGTATCAGCGGCAGCCACTTTCTTTTCCATGTATTCATCATTATGCCACAAGCGGTGAAACTGCAACTGCTTCTGCTGCTGGGCATCCGGGTGTTTCACCCAACCATAATGGTACATTTTCGCGCCGCAGGAGGCCACCGTTAATTTATCATTGGGCAACTTACGAAAACCCTGCGCATCTCGGTAGCTGAATATATCAGACCTGTTTCGTATAACCCGAATTTCGTGTCTGTACCAGCGCCTGGAATCACCCACATAATCATAGCTGCCGTAAAAATGGAGGTAATCAAACAGCAAGCCTTCTACCTGATGGTTATTAAGATGCTTTTCCATAGCCGCCCTTATTACCGGCAGGTCTTTTTCATGCACACATTCATCGGCCTGAATGTAAAACAACCAGTCTGCCTTGGGATTGACTGCCGCTTTGGCTTTGTCGGTTTCCACCGCAAGCACCCGACCGCCGGTTCTCAGTTTATCATCCCAAACCGTTTCAATGATTTTAATTTTGGGATAGTTGAAGGATTGCACAAATTCCAACGTGCCGTCATCGCTGTTGCCTACGGCAATTACAAATTCATCGCACAGATCCAGTATGCTAAAAACCGCTTCCCGCAAGGGATAATCGGCTTTCACCACATTGCGCGCTATTGTAAACCCACTGACGTACATCTTAATAAAAGCGGTTGCTGGGGGGCGGTGGGCTGACCGGCAGCCAGCGCTCATCCATCCTTTTATTAAACCTGATTTCCATGTCTTCCATAATCTGAATGGTTTCCGCACAAAACTCAAATCCTTTGCTGGCAATCATTTTCACACCCATACTTTCCTCATTATCCATCAGATGTATCCATAGTGTACATTTTCCGGGATACTGTAACATTACCGTTTCCACGGCCGTGGCTTTACCTTTCAGCATTTCATTCAACTCCATATCCACCTGCACGCTTTTCACCAGGGCATCCTTTTGAATTTCGCTGGAAAGCACGATTTCGTGATAGCGGGTATAGGTCTTTTGGTTCTTCTGGCTATATTCAAAACTTCCTTTCAGCACCAGGATGTAATCTTTGCTCAGCAGGTGTTTAAATTTTAGATAATCCTTGTTGAACAAGGTAAACTCATGGCTTCCGGAATAATCCATCAATGTAACACGACCGTAGGGTTCACCTTTCTGGCTGATGGTTTCGCGGGTAGCGGTAACAATCCCCATCACTACAAAATTGTTATTCGTAGTGCTGTTCTGCATTTCAGCCAGTTCCTTCAGCTCACAGGTTTTGATCATATCGTATTCAAACCGCAACGTATCAAGCGGATGCTTGCTAAGGTAAATGCCCACCACATCTTCCTCTTCGCGCAACTCTTCCAGCAGGGGCATTTTTTCCACGTTTGGCAGTTTGGGTTCGCGGGGCACGGCACTATCCTCTCCACCACCAAATAAGCTGCCCTGACCTGATAATTTATTGCTTTGCACGGTAAGGCCGAACTTCAGAGCCAGCTCAATACCGTTTTTACCGTCGTCATCATTTTTAAAATACTGCGCTCGGTGATACCGTGTATCAAAATCGAAGGCGCCGGCTTTTGCCATGGATTCCAGGCTTCTTTTGTTGAGGGCGCGCTGGTGCACACGGCTGGTGAGATCAAATAAACTGCTGAATGGCCCATTGGCATCGCGCTCAGTCAGAATTTCCTCCACAGCGCCCTCTCCCACATTTTTCAGTGCGCCCAGACCAAAGCGAATCTCGCCGCGTGGCGTAACGGCAAACAGGGTGCGGCTTTCATTGATATCCGGCCCCAGCACTTTCACTCCAATTCTGTTGCATTCCTCCATGTACTGGGTAATTTTCTTGATATCGCCCATGTTACTTTTCAGCACCGCGGCCATAAACTGTGCCGGATAATTGGCTTTCAGATAGGCTGTTTTATAGGCAATATCCGCATAGCAGGTACTGTGCGACTTGTTGAATGCATACGCCGCAAATTCTTCCCAGTCGCTGTAAATCTTTTCCAGCTTGTCCTGCGGATAGCCTTTTGCCAGCGCACCTTCCATAAACACACTCTTCAGCTGATTGATGATGGCTTTGTTTTTCTTACCCATGGCCTTTCTCAGCTCATCGGCCTTACCTTTGCTGAATCCGGCCAGTTTCTGGCTCAGCAGCATCACCTGCTCCTGGTATACCGTAATACCGTATGTTTCCCTAAGGTATTCCTCCATTTCAGGAAGATCATATTCCACCGGTTTTCGACCGTGCTTGCGGTCAATAAAATCGGGGATATACTTAAGCGGACCCGGACGATATAAGGCATTCATGGCAATCAAATCACCAAACTGCGTTGGTTTTAGGTCGCGCATATATTTCTGCATACCGGGACTTTCAAACTGAAAAATGGCACCCGTTTCACCCCGCTGAAACATTTCGAAGGTTTTGGTATCATCCAGCGGAATTTTCTCCACGTCAATTTCCACCCCAGCTGTTTCTTTAATCAGGCGCACGGCGTCTTTTATAATGGTGAGTGTGCTTAAACCCAGAAAGTCCATTTTAAGCAATCCGGCTTTTTCAATCTGGTTTACATCATATTGCACCTGCATCCAGGGCGAATCCTTGCTGCGGGCTACAGGTACCACATCATCAATATCTTGTGAGGCAATGATGATACCGCAGGCGTGCACACCTGTACCGCGCACAGAACCTTCCAGTTTTTCAGCATCTTTTAATACTTGGGCTTCGGGTGTATTGCTGTTATAAATTGTCTGTAATTGCCTAATGTTATCCGTATCTTCCGGTCTGAGGTTGTTCTTTTCGTCCTTCACCAAGGTTTCAGGCTGCTGATGCAGCAGTTGTTCAAGATCCACATTGCCAGGCACAAGTTTGGCCAGATAATCTGTTTTGGGAAGCGGCAAATCCAGCACCCTGCCTACATCGCGTATCGCCGATTTGGCCGCCATGGTAGAGTAGGTAACAATTTGGGCTATGCGGCGCTCACCATACTTTTTTGCCACATATTCAATAACCTTATCACGGCCGGTGTCTTCAAAGTCAATATCGACGTCGGGCATACTCACCCTTTCAGGATTGAGAAAACGTTCGAACAGCAAATCATAGCGCACCGGATCTACGTTGGTGATACCCAGGCAATAAGCGACCAGGCTGCCTGCTGCCGAACCCCGACCCGGCCCTAACCACACATCCATGGAACGGGCGGCGCTGGTAAAATCCTGCACAATGAGGAAGTAACCCGCAAAACCCGAGGATGTAATGGTATTCAGCTCAAACATAAGTCGCTCGGTAATCTCGGACGGAATCAACTCACCATAGCGCCGGCGTGCGCCCTCGAAGGACAAATGCCGCAAGTAATCATTCTGATCCTTAAACGAGGCTGGAAGCGCATAGTTCGGCAATACAATATCCCTGTCCAGTTTAGGTGGTGTGATGGTATCCAACAGCAGATTGGTATTGTCTATCGCTTCGGGTACGTCGCTGAAAAGCTGCGCCATTTCTTCTGTTGACTTGAAGAAAAACTCATCGTTTGGAAAACCAAAGCGGTAGCCCCTGCCACTTTCCTCATCCGTAGCTTTGGGCGTGCTTTGCAGCGAACCTGTGTTTACACACAAAAGAATATCGTGTGCATTGGCATCCCGTTTATCGGTATAATGACTGTCGTTGGTAGCAATGATGGGCACATTGTATTTACGGGCAAAACGAATCAGGGTTTGGTTGATGTCTTCCTGCGAAATGCCCGTACCATCCAGGTTTTTAAGGTTGTGGCGCTGCAATTCCACGTAGTAGTTTTCGCCAAAAATATCCAGCCATTCGCAGAAAACCTTTTCAGCAGCCTCCTCTCCTTTCCACAAAATGGTTTGCGGCACTTCTGCACCAATGCAGCAGCTCGTGGCAATCAGCCCTTCTTTGTATTGTTTTAGCAGAGATTTATCAATGCGGGGCCACTTACTGTACATGCCTTCGAGATAGCCAAGCGAACAAAGTTTTGCCAGGTTGGCATATCCATTCTGGTCTTTGGCAAGAATAAGCTGATGATAGCGTTTGTCTTTGGTTCCTTGTCCAAACTGTTTTTGAAATCGGTCTTCTACCAAGTAAAATTCACAGCCAATAACCGGAATAAGACCTTCTTTGGTAACAGCCTGATAAAATTCGAAAGCACCGAACATATTGCCATGGTCTGTTATGGCAATGGCAGGCATTCCGTCTGCCTTGGCCTTTTTCACCAGGCTTTTGATGGTTGCAGCGCCATCCAACAGAGAATATTGCGTGTGAACATGTAAATGAGAAAACTGGGGCATAAAATTTTTATTGCGGGAACTTTCGAAATTACGAAACAGCGGGATTAAAAACAGGGTTGTGGAGAACTTGGGAATTAGTTAACCCCAAAAAAAAATCTTGGTTTTTACCACAATAAAGCTGCGCTTAAAAGGAAGATACCAGGGGATTATTCGTCGCCAGGCCTGGATTTTTTGTCGCGCAATCTGGCCAGTTTCTCGCGTGCTTCTTTAACCAGTTCGGGAATCTCAAAATTCTCTGCTACGCTGTTCCAGGTGGCTTTTGCATTGAATTCATCTTTTGTTTTAAGGAATGCATCGCCCAGCAGTAACATGGCTTTTCCCACCCAGTAATCGTAGCTGTTAAACTGATCAAGTACACCATAGCATGCTTCTTTTGTCAGTTCCATACTGTCAATGGCAAAATAAACCCATGCCTCGCGGTATTTGGCTTCTGCCGCATACTTATTGTTGTATTTTGTATAGGCTTCCTTAAAGCGACCAAGTGCTTCAGTCCATTTTCTTTCCTGAATATCTGCTTTACCTAAAAACACAAGGGCTTCGGCCTTCAAATCATCGGTGCTGCTGAGTTCTGTGCCAATTTTCGAAGCGAGGGCCCTGCCTTCCGACATGTTGTTTTGCTGTTCATAGCATTTGAGCATATTCTTCCATGCCTGATGTCTTTTTTCCTTGTCTCTGGTAATTTGTTCAAGTCGTGACAAATAAGGCATTATTTCGCTACACTGTGCGTTGCTGCCCAAAATCTCCAATACACTAAGCAATGCATCTTCCTGATATTCAAAACCGTTTGATTCAGCAGCAATTTTGTAGTGTGACAAGGCTTCATTCTTCTGTTTTAATTCTTCATGGCAAACCGCTTTGTAATAGTTGGCAGCCACTTTAAAGAAACCCCTGTTGATTTCGGTCAGGTATTCCTGAAAGGCTGATATGGCCTCGTTGTATTTGTCGCGTTCGTATAGGTTAAAAGCGGTAAAATACATAAGGCTATCAGTCTCAGACACCGTCATACCTCCTCTGTTTTTGGTCCATTTCACATATTCACCACCCTTTCCCTGATCGGTGTAAATTCGTTTCACATTCTCAGAGGCGGTTTTGGCTTCAGGGGTTCCAGGAAACTGATCAAAAAGGCGTGTGTACATTTCAATGGCCTTATCACTCTGACCATTGTTGTTATACAAACGACCCAGATTCAGCAGACAGCGTAACACCAGCGGATGGGTTTTAAAATCATCCACCAGCGATGAAAAGTAACGTTCAGCCTCTTTGGTACTGCCAGCGGCCCAGTATTCAGAACCTAGCTCGAAATAGGCATCGGGCAGGAAACGACTGCCCTGAAAATCTGCGACAAGCCGCTTCATGGCTGTGATTTTTTTCTCGCGCATGCCGGACAATTCAAACAATTGTCCCTGCAGACCGTATATCATGCCTGTCTGATACAGCGCATAATCCGCATCCGCACCCTTTTTACCGGTTACATATGCATACGCAACGATGGCATCCTCCATGTGCTTGCGCTTGCGGGTATTTGCATCTTTACCTAATCTGGAGGACTGCATATAATTACAGTCTCCCAGTCTCAACTGCGCATCGCTGTAGATTTTTTCATCATATCGGCCTCTGCTGGCGGTTTTGATGAATTTTTCAAAATACGGGATGGCATCACCATAGGCTTCCTCCTTGTAGCGGCTGTAACCCATACCGTAGAACGCAAAGGGATAAACCTCAAGATCAGCTGCATCGGGGGCATCCAGAAAGCGCTGATAGAAATCGGGAGTCTGTGCATACTTGCCCTGCATGGTAAGCGATTCGGCCTTCCACAAGGCCGCCTGTCCCGATAAATTGCGGTTGGTGGTTTTGGACATACATTTATCAAACATAGCCGAGGCTTCTTCCCAGCTTCTGTTCTTGAACAACTCCATTCCCCGTGCCAGACTCACACGCTGAAATGCTTCTTCCGTCTGCGGATCAGGATCTGATATACTTTCCAAAACTGCCGCGGCATCGCGGTAATTATCCGTATTAAGCAATAAACCGGCCAGCAATTTTTTTGCCTCTTTACTTTTAGCCGAATTACCATAGGAAGCAATATATTTTTGGAGCAGTGAAGCAGCATTGCTCTCATTAAGCTCGGTTGCAATCTTAGCCTGGTTGAGAAGCGCATCCTGTGCAACATCCTTGTCATAGCCGTTCCGGTAAGCTTCTGCAAAGGCATTCATCGCATCGCGCTTACTCTTCAGCTTCAGATAACAATCACCAAGATGATAGCTGGCAAACTGGGCCAGGCTGTCTCCTAAATAGGCAATATTCTTGAACCACTCTACCGCCTTGCTGCAGTGGTCGGCTTTATAATTGGAAAACCCGAATTCATATACCTCGTTGCGATCCAGGCTATCCAGTGTCATACCACTGGCATTGTAAGCATCTGCCGCCTGATTATAACGACCTAAACGGTAGTAACATTTTCCTTTTAGAAAACTTACCCTGCCCGCAGGCACTCCTCCTTTGATTTTATCGGTAGCAAGCAAGGCTTTTTCGTATTGGTTTTGCAGATAATAAATCTGGGCTATATAAAGCTTAACGGCCTTTGGACCGTCATCCTCAATGGAATGAAAGGCACCCAGCGCTTCAGCATACTGCCCGTTGTAGTATGCACAATACGCATAATAATAGAGTGCAAGCGTTTTGTATTCATTGTCTTTTTTGGTAAGCGGAGCCAGCGTTTCGGCTGCATCCTTATATTTTTTTGTACTAACCTGACAATAACCTTTGCGGAAGTAATATCGGTCTGCGATGTCCTTGGAAATGGCCGAATGGTCTACACTTTTGTAATACGATAAAGCCGTGGAATATTTTTGCTTGAGATAATAAAAATCGCCCATGGCAAGATTGGCCATGTGCGTTTTATGCGATCCGGGATTGTTTTGGAGAAAACGTTTAACGGATGCTTCACCATCGCTGTGGCCTGCAAACATTTTGCTTACTGAAAGATAATATTCCGCTTCAATGCGGTTTGTCAACACCTGATCGCTTTGCAAATACAGCCCCAACTGGGTAACTGCGGCGTTGTATTTCTTTTCATCAAACAACTCCACCCCGTGCTGATAATAAATGCCGGGGTAAGTATTTACCTGGGTTTCCTGTGCGGCCAGACGCAATGCAAAGACCGAGGTGAGCAGTAAAAGCCTTAATTTCATATCGCTTCTCAAAAATACAACGTCAATTCAGGCCTAAATCTTTTACTTCTGCACACCAAGTGCATGCGTATTAAAGATAAGACGCTATGATAGCGGCACCCTTGCTATTGGAAAACTGTTGCTCTAACAAGGTCTGCCTTTCTTCAATATTTTTATTCGTGAACGGCTTATCCCAACATGCTTTTGTTGCCGCAATAAGTTCATTTGAGTCTAAAGCAACTGAACAAAGCGACTCAAGCCCGGTTTGGGCTACCATTTCTGTGTTGGCTACACAAAACCTACCCATGTGGAGTGCATTTAGCAGCTTGAGTTTAATGCCGGTTGACTGAAAAGTAACCAGTAGATTCACATGCGCCTGTTGCACTTTTTTAAGAATATCATCACTGCTTATGCCTGACAGCAAGGTTACATTGGAAAGACCCTCAGCCGCAACCTGCAGCTGCTTTGATGGATGATTGCCTGCAATTACGCAGGGCATAGACAAATTCGGAAATACCTCGTGTACCAGAAACAGCGCCGCTTTGTTGTTTTCCCCAATACCCAAATTGCCATGATACAGCACAAAATCGCCCTTGCCTTCTGCAATTTCTACCTTATCTGAGGTATGAAATGCCGGCAAATAGGCAACCTTATCGAACATAGAACGGTAATACCCAGTGTCTTTGGGAGAAATGGGCATAACGAGATTCGCATGACTGAGAATTGATTCATACCTGCGAAGACGCTCACTTTCTATCCTGAAAAAATACTTTTTAAAAAAACTGCTCTCTGCCTCTTCCAGCGACTGATAGTAATCGTGCTCCACATTATGTGTCCGCACTATTTTAAACCGCCCTGCCAGTTTCTTGGATGCCAGAAAAGCTGTGCTGTGAAGTCCTTCAAACAATATGGGATCATTGTCTTTGCATAAATTCTTTAGCAAATTTTCATCCGAGCGGGTGGCCACAATGTAAGGGATATCGACTGTAAATGGATTTTTAAAACGCCTGCGCTCGTAATAATAAACCTTCTCGCAGAGGCTTTCCAGGTGGGATGATTGGGTTTTGCCATCATATAAAAACACATGGAGTTTTACACCCACACCATATTCACTCAGCGCCTTAATTTTGTAATAAATATCAATGGCTCCGCCATAATCCGCCGGATAGGGCATGTCGAATGCGATAAGATGAAGGGATTTACCCATGACGGAATGAGGTTTCAAAAATCGACAATAATTGCATTTTTTCCTTCTCCCAGTTCCAAATTTCTCTTGCTTTCAAACAATTTTGCGATAATCGCAAATGTAAATCCTTGTTGTTTAGCAATAATTGCAAATTGGTAGCGATTGCATCATCAGCAGGTTCCGTTATTAGCCCCACCTCCATTTCATTGTTCAGTTTCACATATTCCTCGAAAGGATTGATGAGGGATGGAAGGCCTGCATGCACGTAATCGAAAAATTTGTTGTTCAGCGACAGCTGATAACTAAGTCCGGCAGGCTCACTCACATTGTAGCCCACCCAGGCAGAGGCTGTGAGTGCAGGCAAATCCGCCGGTGCCAGTTTGCCCAGAAAAACTACTTTTTCCTGCAATCCTTCTTTTATCACCAATGCTCTAAGCCCCTGACTCAAATCACCATCGCCGGCCAGCAGCAACCTGCAATCCACCTGTTGCATGGCCTTGATGAGATTTTCCAGGCCGCGGCCTTCATTAAGCGCCCCCTGGTAAAGCACAAAAGGATTTTCATCCGGCCTGTAAGGCAAGGCTGCCTTAAGCAACGGCATATTGCGCACCACGCCTACCTTTCGTCCATATTCCTTTTCAAACCACAACGCCAGGGCCGGTCCCACGGTTATACAAAGTGAGGCTTTTGAAAAAGCCATTTTTTCCGTGCGCTGCCAAATACGCTGAACGGCCTTTCTATGAATAACTTCAGGCACCCTGCTGAACAATTCATGGGCGTCAAACACCCATGGTTTTCGTCTGAGCACAGAAACCCACCTTACAGGCCAGGCCGTGTCGCAATCCACCGCCCACAGGCAACCGAAACGTTGAAAACACAACCAGAAAAACAACCGCAGGTTATATTCCAAATAGAATAGTTTGCCTTTATTGAAAAGGCAGCGAAAACGTTTTACGGGAAACCCCAGGTGGTCTGCCGAAGCAGAATCCGGCAAGTGCCTTCCCACCAGTTTCACCGCGTATCCTGCTTCGGCAAACGTGCCCGCAATGCGCTGCATGCGCTGGTCGGTAACCAGGTCATTGGTTACGGTGAAAATGATAGATTTTATGGGTTTACCCACACCAGCATCCCTTCAGAATTTGTTGCAATAATACCCTCATCCATCAACAAACGCAACTGCTTTACAGCCTCATCATTTGGAAGCCATTCCAGCAAGCTGTTGTAGTCATTGGTTCCGTTTTCTATTTGCTTTTTGATTTTCAGTTTCCAGCTATCAGCGGTATTGGCGGGGGATTTCTTTTTCAGGGCGCACAAATCACAATGACCGCAAGGAACCGTTGTTCGCGAAGTAAAATACGAAACCCACCAAGAGGCCCGGCAATTGCGGGTATACGCATATTGCTGCATGTGTTCAATAGCCTGCAACCGCGCTTTTTTAAGCGGCTCCAGATTTTTGACATTGAAAACAGGCCGCGAATGCCGCGGATCATACAAAAACACCCCGGGTTTCTCTGAGGCCGGCCTGTAATCGAGTATTTGCCTGGCCTGCAGCCCTTTTAGTTTTTCGGCAAGTTCGTTTTCCTTAATGCGCAAGCGTTTGCACAACACCGATTCAAAAATGGTGGTATAATTATCCAGAATACCCGCATGTGAGCGGAGCAACATGTCAATCAGGGATTCATATTCGGGGTTTCTGATTTTAAAATCATAGACCGAAGCATAATCGGCGCTAATATGTATGGCCGACGGGGTATGTAATCCCTCAGAAAGGCTGAAAAACTGAAGCAGCTCCAGTGCTTTGAGCCCATGGATAAATTCGGAAAGCTGAAACCGATAGCGGCCTGCAATTTCAGCCGGATCCAGTTCATACCACTGGTGCATGCCACCGCCTTCGGGGATATCCAGGTAAGCCATTAAGGCCTTATAAACCCTGGCAAGCACCTCGGCATTGGGAAAGCGCGCATCCACCTGCACTTTCAGCTGTTCAAAATCGGCAGGCCGGTATAGCATTATACACCAACTGTCGTTGCCATCTCGTCCGGCCCTACCAGCCTCCTGGTAATAATCTTCGGGTGAGGGTGGCGGTGTAAGGTGAAAAACAAACCGAACATCGGGCTTATCTACGCCCATGCCAAAAGCATTGGTGCAGCACATTATACGCAGCTGGTTTTTCATCCACAAATCCTGCTTGCGACCACGCTCCGAACCACCCATACCTGCATGATAAAAGTCGGCCGACAAACCATGTTGTTGCAAAAAACCCGTAAGCTCCTCCGTTTCTTTACGGTGTCTCGCAAAAACCAGGCTACTTCCCTTGGTATTGCTCAGCATTTTTAATATGAACCCATATTTATCTTCATGCTCCCTCACGTGAAAATGCAAATTGGGCCGCCCGAAATCGCCCATGCTGATGCGGGGTTCCTCCAAACCCAGCTTATCGGCGATATCTTTTACCACATACGGCGGAGCGCTGGCGGTGAAAGCGGCAAAAGGCACATCGGGCAATAGTTTCCGGCACTCTGCTATACACAAATACGCCGGCCTAAAATCGTAGCCCCACTGCGAGATGCAATGTGCTTCGTCCACCACCAGCAATTTTATATTCAGGTTTGGCAAATATTCCCTGAAATTATCTGTGGCCAGCCTTTCGGGCGATATATACAGAAAGCGGTATTCGCCGCGGAGCGCTCTGTCCATTATATGCCGGGTTTCCTTATGGGTGAGTCCGCTGTGCAGCCCCACCGCGCCTACATTGCGTCGTTGCAGGGCATCCACCTGGTCTTTAATGAGTGATATTAGCGGACAAATTACCAGGGTAAGACCATTGTGCATCATACCCGGCACCTGAAAACAAATACTTTTGCCACCGCCGGTGGGAAGCAGGGAAATGGTATCCTGCCCGGTAAGAATATGGGCAACAATACTCTCCTGCCCCGGCCTGAATGCCGGATACCCCCAGTGTTTTAAAAGAATTTCCGTGGCATTCACGCCCATCAGCCCGCTGCTATTGCTTCCCTCAACTCCACAACCCGTTTATGGGCTTGTTTAAAAAACTGATTGCGCTGTTTTTCTGCCACCTTGCTCACCAGCGTGCTTTTGGCAATGAGGTTCTCCATCCAGCCGCTTATTTGTCGGTTAAAAACCGCATTGGACGTGCGCAAATAATTGAAAGAACCATAACCGATATAGCTGGAAGTTCGCTCGCCGGAAGACATATATACGTGGTTGTTGCCTATCATCAAATCGCTGATATACAGGGAAAACGGCGTATTTGTAAATGTTCCTTTGGCAGGATTGAATTTTTTACCGGTCTCAGCCTGTCGGGAAGCCATTTCTATTACACCTTCCAGGTCTTCCAGGATATCAAACAACGTTTCATTTTCTTTAAAAAATCCGGCTTCCCAGTAAAAGCGTATCTGCTGCAGCGTGCTCTTGATGGTATCTTCATTCCATATTTCGGTAGTGGGAATACTTTGGTATCTGCGGGTTATATCTGTCAGCACATCAGACCAATTACCTGGCAGTGCTGCATCTTCCGCTTTGATACCCTGATAAGCAGGCACATTCAATATGCTTTTGGTCCAGTATATCATCTTGAATCGTGCCAGCCTTGGGAAGAAAAAGTGGTAAAATACCGGCAAGTCTTCGGCTGCATAATACAGCATGCTGTCATCAAATTTCGCCAGCCAGGCAAGATCCCTGTCAAGCGACTGCAGGTAGTGCTGAAAACTGTTTTCATTGCCCAGAATATTGTTAATCCGGAAAGACACCACATCCTCCAGTTCCACATTAAGCGCTTCCAGCGGGATACTGAAATGCTTGCAAAGTTTTACAGTTTCATTGAGTGTAAAATCCGTTTCACAACGCAGGCGGCGGTAGGCACTGTCGGCGCTTATGCCCAGCGCACTGCTCACCTCTTCGGCCAAATGAAGATTGGACGGAACCGTATTTTTAATTATGCGAATAAAGGATGACTGGTAATTCATGGTATTGCGATTTTCAATAACGGCAATTCATCAAAATTAGTAATTTTCAATAAAAAATAAAACTATTTCTATTTTTTAGCAGCACAAGCCTTGTGGCATCAATTTAATTGATTTTGGTCTACGCTTGATATTTATGATAATATTCAATAATTTTGCATTTTATAAAACTAATTTATTAAAAAACAACAACATGATTCACGTACCAGAAGCCCCCAGAGATGTAAACGAAGTAAAGGTTTTAATAGCCGACGACCATACCATCATTTTCAGTGGAATCAAGCTGATTCTGACCATGAACCTCAACATAAACAACATTGTTGAATGTTCTCAGTTGAGCATGTTACTCCCCACCATTGAAAAGGAAAAGCCCACACACATCATACTGGATGTTACTTTTCCCGAAGGATCTAGCATTTCCCTGGTAGAAAAAATCATTGAGCGCAACCCCGAAACACGCATACTGCTCTTCTCTATGCACCCTGAAGTAATGTTCCAGCGCATTCTGAGCCGCTACAAAATTGATTACTGCGAGAAGAAAGCATCGGAGGTAGAAATTACCCGCCGTTTTTCAGAGTTCATCAATGGTGTGAACATGCCCCGCCTGGCTAAAAGACCACTTATCAAAGGCAAGCGCGAAAACCAGATTCTGCACATGCTGATGGAAGGCAAATCTACACTTACCATAGCCACCGAACTGGGTATCAAGAGCAACACAGTTTCCACCATCAAGGCGCGCATCTTCCACAAACTGAATGTAAATAACGTGGTAGAGTTGGTTCAGCTCTATAAATGAGCGCACGTGCTTTCAGTAAACAAATTATACTAACGGCATTTTGGTCGTTAACTACGCTCTTACAGGCCCAAAACATCAGCCAATACTACATCAGGGCTTACAACAAAGAGAACAACCAGATTTCTGAAAACATCATATCTGACCTGCGGTTAGATGAAAATAAGACGCTGTGGATTGCAACACCCAACGGATTATTTACGTTTGACGGCGCTGCCATTGAACTTTACCCCAAGGAAATACCGGAGCGTATTATTTCCATTTTCCAGGATCGGTCTAAAAAGATGTACATAACCTGCGTAGATAAAAAAATTTACCAGATAGGGAATGACAGCATCTCACAATATCACTTTTTATCGGATAAATTATCCGCCGCTTATTCGGCCCAACTCTACGGCGCATCGAAAGCAATTGGTTTAAAAAACGAGAAATTACTTGGCGATTCCCAGGTAAATGCTGGCGCACTTTTCGTAAGTTCTGACAATAAAATATATCTGAGAAGGAAGAATGTAATTTATGTTATTGATAAAGGCGTTTTCAAGACCATAACAAAAACATTTCCTGCAGGGGGAAAAGATATATTTGTTGATGATAAATACTGGATTTACAATCCAAAAGATGGTAAAATGCATTGTATCAATAATGGAAATCTAAAAGATGTATATATACCAATCAGACCGGAAATAGCTGGTAATGCCAAATGGTTTATGAAACACGATGCAACACCGCTGCTGATAACAGAGAAATATGCCTGGACATTTTTTAAAAACCAGCAAACCGGGCAATATGAATGGAGGGAAGTTGCAGATAACATACCGGATGATGCTGCCATATATTCAGCACTTTACAGCCCTGAACTCAATAAATTGTTCTTAGGAACTATTCCCTCCGGGTTAATCGTTATTAGCAAATCCAGGTTTTCCATTTTTCAGCATTCTATTCCAAAAAACACCATAGACTTTTACCGGTATTATGTTCAAATACCTCAAAAAAGCGGCAATATAATTTCGGATTATCCACAGTTAGCGAAAAACACACCTGAATATTTCAGAAGTTTTTTCGAAAATTATGACATTTCATACTCTTATCAGAATTTAGATTCAACTAATATCATCGGGAACACCCGTGATTTTTATTACACGCTTGACATCAAAACACTTAAACCCAGAAAAATCAGCAAACAGCCTGCAGCAAACCTACAACACCAAAGTTATGTACTGTATGGAAATAAAGTATATATTTTTAATAGCAATGGAATCTTTATCTACGACCGCACCAAGGATAGCATTTACTTGCAATTAAAAATGAATATAGGCTACGGTCTAATTAACCAGAGCATCGTTATAAATGACAAAATTTTTCTTTCCTATTGCGGTGGAATTTTGGTATATGATCCGAAAAAAAACAGCATTGTAACCCATATTTCAAAACCTACCTGTTTCCGGTATTTTTTTCGTTACAAATCTCAGATTATTGTGACCACCTTCGGAGAAGGACTGCACTTGCTGGATACGCTTAATTACAAGGTCAAATCGCTGAAAAATGATCACTTCAACGCATTAAAGAGAACGCACTTTCTATATAATGACAAAAACAATTTTGTCTGGGCATCCACCACTGATGGCATATTAAGAATTCCAGGATTCAGCTTTGATAAATTGCTGGTCGGAGGTGATCTGCAGCCACAACCCCAATATTTCGATTCCAAAAACGGATTGCCAAATGATGAAATGAACGGTGGAACATATCCTGCCTATATAAATTTTGGAGACACAATGTTTTCGGCTCCCAGCCTTATGGGCATTATTCAATTACACCCCCTTCGCGACTTTCCCGCCAGAACTGCAGGCAGGGGCATTCGCATAAAAACAATCAGCAGCCTCGGAAAATCCCTTTCCATAATAAACGGCACAATAAACTTGAGCAGTGTGATGAATGAGGTGAAATTCCATATTCAAACTGCACATTGGGATAATCCCAAAAACCTCAACCTATATTATAGACTTAATAATAAGTTGCACTACATTTCTTACAAGGAACTAAGTTCTCTTGGCATTTTATTTGAAGATTACGGAGAACATTCGCTAGCATTTCTTTATCTAGATGATTTTGGTAAAGAAACAATAGTAAATACTTTCACTATTTTAAAAGAAAAACCCTGGTATTTAAAATGGAGCTACATTATTGTGTTTGTTGTATTTGTAATTGGGAGCATTTTAATAATTTCTAAAATTCGAACACGAAGCATTGAAAAAAAGAATATTGAACTGCAGCTAATCATTGATGATAAAACCCAGGAAATACGCAAAATAAACGAAAGCCTTATTGAAAAAATTGCAGAATTAACCCAACTCGACAAAATCAACAACATATATATCAGTGTTATCAATCACGACATTTTTGCCCCTATTAAATACATTAATATGGTAGGCGACAAAGTTCATGACTTTCAGGGAAAACTAAAAAAAGCAGAAGTAATTAAGTATATGGAATTAATTATCAATTCCACAAAAAGACTGGAGATTTTATGCTCAAATATTCTCAATGACAGATCTGCCGGGGGATCTTTTGCACGCTTTAAAAAGGATATATCCGTACATAAAATGCTGTCTGATCTCAAGAAATTTATTAAAATTGGACTGGACATAAACCATAATCAATTGATTGTAAACGTACCTGAAAACGCTTTTGCAACTTCATCTGAGAATGCCCTTAACATTGTTCTCACCAACATTATCAGCAATGCAAATCGTTTTACCAAGGACGGAAAAATATCGGTTTCGTACAGCAAATCAGGCAGCAAGCACAATATAACTGTTGCAGATACAGGTACTGGTATGCCTGCGGACATGGTAGCAAAAATCCAAAACCGCACCCTGCAGGTCAACCACAAAGACGGTACTGAATTTCAGAGTTACGGAATTGGGTATTCTCTTATCTTCAAAATGCTAGATATAATTAAAGGAGAGTTGTCGGTAAGCTCTGAGCCACTAAAGGGAACCTCAGTTACCATAGCCTTCCCCGATATACAATCGGAAGAATAATTATTTATTTAAAAACCCCATCTACCATATGAAGGTTGCGGTCTGCCAATGCGGCCAATTCAGCGTTATGGGTTACAATTACAAAAGTTTGTCCCAATTGATCCCTGAGTTTTAAAAAATGTTCGTGCAGCGCCTTGGCATTTTTACTATCGAGGTTGCCACTGGGCTCATCTGCCATTATCACGCCCGGGCTATTAATCAGGGCGCGCACTACAGAAACCCTTTGCTGCTCTCCTCCGCTCAGTTCATTCGGCTTGTGGTGCATTCTGTCTTCCAAACCCAGCATGGCAAACAGGGGTTTGGCTTTTTCTTCGGCTTCTTTCTTCGATAATCCCGCAATCCATGCCGGCATGCAGGCGTTCTCGAGTGCAGAAAATTCGGGCAACAACTGATGAAACTGAAAAACAAAACCCAAATTTTGGTTTCTAAAAGTGGCTAGCTGTTTTTTGTTCAGTGATGAAACCCGCTCATTTTTATAGTACACTTCCCCATGATCAGGCTTGTCCAATGTGCCCAGAATATGCAGCAGCGTGCTTTTCCCCGCACCGCTTTCTCCGGTAATACACACAATTTCAGAAGGCTTGATTTCAAGGTCAATTCCTTTCAAAACCTCAAGGTTTCCGTAGCACTTTTTTACCTGTTCGGCCCTGATAAGGAAGGCATTGTCCATTGCACTTCAAACCTACGGCAAAAATCTTACCCAGAAAAATCGGGTTACACGGCATAAAATGGTTAATTTCGCAACCCGAAAAACAAGCATGAATATTCACGAATATCAGGCCAAAGAAATACTGAAAAGTTATGGAGTGGCCATCCAGGGCGGTTTTGTAGCCGAAACCCCCGAGCAGGCCATGGAAGCAGCCCAAAAGGTTAAAAGCGAATTCAACAGCGACTGGTGTGTTATAAAAGCCCAGATTCACGCCGGTGGTCGCGGTAAAGGCAAAATTGCCGGTACCGAACACCGCGGTGTGCAAATCGCCAAGTCGCCCGAGCAGGCCGCCGATATTGCCAAAAACTTGCTGGGTGGCACATTGGTTACCATTCAAACCGGGGCAGCCGGAAAACAGGTAAACAAAGTGCTGGTTGCACAGGATGTTTTCTACCCCGGCACTTCAGAGCCCAAGGAATATTACATGAGTGTGCTGCTGGATCGCCAGACCAAAAGAAATGTCATTATCTATACCACCGAAGGTGGCATGGACATTGAAGAAGTGGCCGAACAGCACCCCGAGAAAATACACAAGGAATGGATAGACCCGTCCGTGGGTTTCCAGGCATTTCAGGCCCGCAAAATAGCATTCAAGCTGGGTCTGGAAGGCAAGGCTTTCAAAGAAATGGTGAGCTTTGTTACCGCCCTTTATAAAGCCTACGACGAAACCGACAGCGCTATGTTCGAAATCAACCCGGTGCTGAAAACCAGCGATGACCGCATTATTGCCGTGGATGCCAAGGTAAACCTCGATGACAATGCCCTCTACCGCCACGCCGATTACGCTGCCCTGCGCGACATTGCGGAAGAATATCCCACCGAAGTGGAAGCCGGAAAATTCAACCTCAACTTTGTAAAACTGGACGGAAACGTAGGCTGTATGGTAAACGGCGCCGGGCTGGCCATGGCCACAATGGATATTATCAAGATTAGCGGTGGTGAACCAGCCAACTTCCTCGATGTGGGCGGCACTGCCAATGCAGAAACCGTAGAAGCCGGATTCCGCATCATCATGAGCGACCCCAATGTAAAGGCCATACTCATCAATATTTTTGGCGGTATTGTACGCTGCGACCGTGTTGCCAATGGCGTGGTAGAAGCCTACAAGAAAATCGGAGATGTAAAAATCCCCATTATCGTGCGATTGCAGGGCACCAATGCCGAAGAAGCCAAGCACATCATCGATGAAAGCGGTTTAAAGGTTTTCAGTGCCATTGTGCTGAAAGAAGCTGCTGATTTGGTTAAGAAAGTGCTGACAGAAAACAGTTCTGCAGCCTGATTGGTATAATTTTAACTTCGCTGCATTATTTTGCAGCAAAAAGTCATGGGATTTGTTTCAGAATTCAGGGAATTTATCAAAAAGGGCAACGTCATTGACCTGGCAGTTGCCGTGCTTATTGGCGGTGCTTTTCAGAAAATTGTGGATAGCATTGTAAATGATATCATTATGCCCATCATTGCCTTTATTGGCAACTTCAAAAACATAGAATCATTGGCTGCAGGGCCATTTACATATGGCAAACTCATCGCATCGTTGCTGAATTTTGTTATTATCTCGGCGGTGCTCTTCATCCTTGTAAAGGCCATCAACCGCACCAAGGACGTTATCGTTAAAGACAAAGAATAAGTCCTGCCATTGCGGTATGCATTTTTGATATTGTTGGGTTTCGTATCGGTAAATGCCCGGGGAAATTTCACCACCGATTCCACGCAGGGGCTGGATACCAACCGCATCATTAAGCAGGGCGCAGAATTGGGTGTTACCACAGCCCTTTCCGGTACCAGCCCCAACTGGAGCGGCGGTGCTGCCAACAACCTCAGCGGGAACTTCTATATACGGGCTTTTTACAACGTAAAATTCAAGCGCCAAACCTGGGACAATCTCCTTAAAATCAACGCCGGGGCTATTTCCAGCACCATGTTGGATAATTATGGCAATAAATTTCGCAGCACGCGCAAAAACATAGATAACGTATTTATAGACAGCAAATACGGTATGAGTTTCGACCGTTTAGACTGGCTTAGCGGATATGGGGGTCTTAACCTGCAAACCCAGCTGCTGCCCGGCTATTCCTATGCCCGCGATGTGAACGGCAGGGAAACCAAAAATATGGTCAGCAGTTTTCTGAGCCAGGGTTCGCTTATGTCGGCCATAGGCATAGAAGCCAAGCCTTCGGAACGGTTTTACGCACGTCTGGCGTTATTCTCATTAAAACAGACCTTCATGCTCAACCAGAGCCTGTATGCCAAAAGAAACCAAAGCACCATTGCCGGCGTGAACAAAGGGCAATACATACGCAGTGAGCAGGGCTTTCAGATACAAACCGGCTTTAACCGCGAATTCAATTTCAACAAGCAGATTCTGATCCGCACCAACTACCTGGGCTTTATTCCCTACAACTACAAACGCAATCCCAGTCCACTGGATAGCCGTATTGACCTGGGCGCAACCGTAAAGCTCACGCGCTATCTGAATTTCAACTACACGCTCATCAGCGTATTTGATAAAGATTTGGCCCAACCGGGCGAAAACGCCTGGCAAAACTCCTGGGTTCTGGGCCTGGGTTTCCTGTATAAGATTTAAGTGCCGGTTGCCTATTAGCGGGCAATCATCAGTTTGAGGCCTATTCCCTTTGTTAAATAAATAGGTTACAATAATCTAAACCTTAAACTCGCTAGTCGCGTGAAACGTGATCTTGGGGTAATTTTCCTGCATGCTGCGGAGTATATAGGCGGTTTCTGCCAAAAATACCGGCTGCCCGTCTTTGTCCATGGCAATGTTGTTCATCCTGAATTTCATAAACTCACGCAACGCATCCTCCTCTCCGCTCATCCAGCAGGCCTTGTGTATTTGCCTTGGCTCAAAACGGCATTTGGCGTTGTATTCGTGTTCCAGCCTGTATTGCAATACCTCAAACTGCAGTTCGCCCACGGTGCCCACAAAACGGCGGCTGCCGGGCTCCTGCGTAAACAAGGAGGCTAAACCTTCATCAGTTAGTTGCTGTATACCTTTCTCCAGCTGCTTACTTTTCATGGGATCCAGGTTCACGAGTTCCTTGAATATCTCGGGTGAAAAGCTGGGAATACCCTTGAACATGAGCTTTTCGCCTTCCGTCAGTGAATCCCCGATTTTAAAGTTTCCGGTATCATACAAACCCACCACATCCCCGGGATAGGCATCATCCACCACCTCTTTGCTTTGCGCCAGAAAGGTGTAGGGGTTGGCAAAGCGCATCTGCTTTTCCAAACGCACGTGGGTGTAGGGTTTATTGCGCTCAAAAACACCGCTGCACACGCGAAGAAACGCAATGCGGTCGCGGTGTTTGGGGTCTAAGTTGGCATGAATCTTAAAAATAAATCCGGTGAATTTCTTCTCATTCGGATCCACATCGCGCAGGGAGGTTGGGCGTGTTTGTGGCACGGGTGCCAGTTCTATGAAGGTGTCCAGCAATTCCTGAATACCGAAGTTATTTAGCGCACTGCCAAAAAACACAGGTGCCACATCGGCCTGCAAATAGTTGTTTCTGTCAAGCTTGCCATACACCCCCTCAATCAGTTCGGCATCTTCGCGCAGCTTTTCGGCGTCCTTCTCTCCTACCTTGGCATCCAGCTGCTTGTCCTGCAAATCGGTGAGACGCACATAATCATCGCTCACCTTGGATTTGTTGCTTTCAAAAAGGTTCAAACTCCCGGATTCAAGCAGGTAAACGCCCTTGAAATCCCTGCCCATATTGATGGGCCACGACATAGGATGCACATGAATATTGAGTTTGCTTTCCAGTTCATCCAGCAAATCAAACGGATCCTTGCCATCACGGTCAAGCTTGTTCACAAACACAATTACGGGCGTTTTGCGCATGCGGCACACTTCCATGAGCCGTTCGGTTTGTTCCTCCACGCCTTTCACGCAGTCTACCACCAAAATTACGCTATCCACAGCGGTGAGCGTGCGGTAGGTATCTTCCGCAAAATCCTTGTGGCCGGGGGTATCCAGAATGTTCACCAGCTTGCCCTTGTATTCAAACGACATTACCGAAGTAGCCACCGAAATACCGCGCTGTTTTTCAATCTCCATAAAGTCGGAGGCTGCGGTTTTCTTGATTTTGTTGCTTTTTACGGCACCTGCGGTCTGTATTTGTCCGCCAAACAGCAGAAACTTCTCTGTAAGGGTGGTCTTTCCCGCATCGGGGTGGCTGATGATAGCAAAGGTCTTGCGACGGGCAATTTCGGTTTCGAAGGACATGGAACCGCAAAAATACGGCTATGGGCAACAATTGCGGGTGTGCCGCAGATTATTCCACTACAATTTTTTGGGCAGTGCGGCCTGATTTGCCTACCACCTGCAGCGCATAGATACCGGGTTTTAGGCCCTGCGCAACAGACTCCCCGTTGCGTGCAGTTCCTGCTTTCACCTGTCGTCCGGCGGCATCGGTGAGCGTATAGCTGACAGCAGTTTCCCCTCTGAAATACAAATTGCCTGCAGCGTACCAGGGTTTGTTTCCTGCGCTGGCAATGGTTTTTGTACCCACACCGCTTCCAAAAATAATGGTGTAGCGCTTTCCGCTTGCCGGGTAGCCGGTTAATCCTGTTGAGTTGGCTAAATCTGAAGCGATGGTGGGATTACCGGGATTGCCCTCCAGGGAAATGCCGCTGGAGGAAATACCATCGGTTACATAAAATCCCATGAAGGTATAATCGGCCATGGTAGAGGCAAAATCCATGAAGTAAGATTCACCGAAACGCATTTCAATTTTACTGCCGGTTTCATAGATCCAAAGCTGCATGTGGCCTGAGTCTTTACATTGTCCGCGCAGGTCAAAATCGCCGAAAAAGCCGTGGTTTGCCCACTGAATAATCACCACGCGGTTGGGGGCAGTGCCAATGCGGTGAATGGTGATTTTTGATTTGGGACCTGCTCGTCCACCCAGCCCTTTATCCACCAGGTCACTGAAGTTGCCAACACCAAAGCTTTCGTCTACACTGGTAATGTAACCGTCACCCAATAAAAAGGTATCCAGGTTGTATCCGTCCGCCATAAAAGAAAAATTCAGGCGGAAAGTTACTGTAGCAGAATCCCATTCAGCGGTGGGGTCATCCCACAATGAATCCGGTGCTATGGTGCGTCCTGCAGCACGGTCGGCGTACGCAACATTATCGTGGCTGAAGGTGCTGGGCTGTGCCTGCAGTTGAATGCCCAAAAACATCAGTAGGGCAGAGAAAATGGTGGCTTTCATATTTTATGCAAATGTAGTGTGAAATTCATTTGGCAGACATGGCAAATATCTTTTGACCTTCGGGCAAGAGCAAACGCGCTTCTGCCTGTCGCAAGGCGGTGGCGGCATTCCGGTACCATATTTCACTCGGACAATGCAGTTCTACCCTGCTGTCTTTCTCATACAGCCATAGCTGAAAATGCAGATGTCGGTCGCAGTAGCCACGGTAACTCCAGTCTTCAAAGTAACCGGCATTTTTCCATTCTACTTTCAGAATGCGCTTTCCGAGACGGCGACAGATTTTATAGGCAATGGGAGATTGCGAGGTATCCGTCCCAATGCCCCGATCGCAAAGGTCTTCAAACATCCCGATATTGATGAGAATGCCATTTTTCTCGGCCATGATACGCCCCTGACCAATAAAGATGGTATCGAATGCATATCCGGCCCAGTGCCAGGTAAATCCGGGGATAACGATGCGGTTTTGCAGGGGAAATTCATCCGCAAAATCGTCCCAAACATTTCGCTGGTTAACAGATACGGTATTTTTAAGCGGCCGGAAATTGTCAAAAACAGGCAAAAGTTGCTGTGCAATGGAGAATGCAGCGGTCAGCAAAACACAAATGGTTAAAGCGGTTTTCTTCATACCGCAAACAAAAACTAATCAGAATGTAGCAGTTTACGGCAAATTGAATGTGCAGGAAAATGTGATTGCGATTTGCGTGAATGCCTACTATCAGAAGACATATAAACCAGAGCGTTTTGCGATTTTCAACAATCTACAAATTCACATTTGCGATTTTTAATAGTTTATTTTCTACGCTTTTGCGGAAAATAATAAAACTTTTAAGGCCTGCAACAAAGAATTAATCGTGAAATGATGTACAGGTATGCCCGAAATGCGGTAAATAAGCGGTAATTTCGCGCACTTTTTTATCAGCATGCCCATTCGTAACATCGCCATCATCGCCCACGTAGACCACGGAAAAACCACACTCGTAGACAAAATGCTTTATCAGGCTAGTTTGTTTCGCGACAATCAGGAGGTGGGTGAACTCATCCTCGACAACAATGACCTGGAGCGTGAGCGTGGCATCACCATTTTGGCCAAAAACGTGAGTGTAAACTGGAAGGGCACCAAAATCAATATTATCGATACACCCGGCCACGCCGATTTTGGCGGAGAGGTAGAGCGTGTGCTCAACATGGCCGATGGCGTATTGCTGCTGGTAGACGCTTTTGAAGGCCCCATGCCCCAAACCCGCTTTGTGCTGCAAAAGGCGCTGAGCCTGGGCAAAAAGGCCATTGTGGTTATCAACAAGGTAGATAAGCCCAACTGCGATCCCGACCAGACCCACGACCATATTTTTGACTTGTTTTTCAATCTCGGCGCCACCGAGGAACAGCTTGATTTCACAACCGTTTATGGCAGTGGAAAACAAGGCTGGTTTGGCCCTGACTGGAAAAACCCGACCCAGGATCTCAACTACCTCATGGATACCATCCTGAAGATAGTTCCTGAGCCGGTGGTAACAGAAGGTTCTACCCAGCTGCAAATCACCAGCCTCGACTATAGCAACTACACAGGTC
The DNA here is from genome assembly GCA_016872175.1 of Sphingomonadales bacterium. Lineage (GTDB taxonomy): Bacteria > Bacteroidota > Bacteroidia > NS11-12g > UBA955 > RGEC01. Next base: position 25,137 of record VHBA01000028.1, read on the forward strand.
GCATTGCAGTTGGACGTTTAAACAGAGGCACTTTAAAAGAAAACATGGCCGTTACCCTCGTAAAAAGGGATGGTTCTTTGCAGAAATCCAGGGTAAAAGAACTGTATTTGTTTGATGGTTTGGGCAAAGCCAAAACCCAGGAAGTGATTGCAGGCGATATTTGCGCAGTTACGGGCATAGAAAACTTTGAAATCGGCGATACCATTGCCGATTTTGAAAATCCCGAAGGCATGCCGCCCATTTCCATTGATGAGCCCACCATGAGCATGCTGTTCTCCATCAACAACAGTCCGTTTTTTGGCAAGGAAGGCAAGTTTGTTACCAGCCGCCACCTGCGCGACCGTTTGATGAAAGAAACCGAGAAAAACCTAGCCATGCGCGTGGAAGAAACCGGCAGCGCCGATCAGTTTATCGTATACGGACGTGGGGTGTTGCATATTGGTATATTGGTAGAAACCATGCGGCGCGAGGGCTATGAATTGCAGGTGGGACAGCCCCGCGTAATCATCAAGGAAATTGACGGTGTGCCGTGCGAACCCATAGAAGTGCTTACCGTGGATGTACCCGAGGTATCCAGCGGAAAGGTAATCGAACTGGTGAGCCAGAAAAAGGGTGAAATGCTGAGCATGCTGCCCAAAGGCGATATGGTGAGAATAGAATTTGAAATTCCCAGCCGTGGATTAATGGGACTGCGCAGCAACATGCTAACCGCTACCCAGGGTGAAGCTATTATGAGCCACAGACTCAAAGGATATGAACCTTTCAAAGGCAATATGCCCGGACGCATTTCCGGTGTTCTCATCAGCAAGGAAAAAGGCACTTCTACCGGCTATAGTATGGATAAACTCAAGGACAGGGGCAGTTACTTCATCCATACCAACGTAGAAGTCTACACAGGTCAGATTATCGGTGAGCACATCAAACCCGGTGATTTGGTATTGAATATTTGTACAGCCAAGCAGATGACCAACTTCCGCGCGGCGGGCAAAGACGACAACGCCGTGCTGGCTCCACCCATAGAGTTTACGCTGGAAGAAGCCATGGAATATATTCAGGAAGATGAGTTTGTGGAGGTAACCCCACAGTGCATCCGCCTGCGCAAAATTTTACTGGACGAAAACGACCGAAAGCGCGCTGCCAACAAAGCCCTGGGGGCTTAATCAAGCGGCTGGTTTTGCAGCCACTGGTGACTGCTCATTTGACTTAGAATGGTAGCCACATCTCCACGGGCAGTTACGAGTTCATCGCGTACTTTGTTTTTCAGCACCATGTCTGCGGCAAAGCTATTTTCTACCTCTATGTATTGCCCCATTTGTTTACCTATGGCCTTTACGAGGGAATAATATTTAATGTCTGCCATATCCATATCATACAGCATTTTGTCTGTAACCTCATGCAATGACTGGTGGCCAAGCAGGGGTTCAGGAAAAACACAGTCGGGCAATTTTTTAAGTGCCGTAGTATCAAAAGAAATCTGAAAACGGCGGTAATCTATCAAATTTCGGAATTGGGGCGAGCGTAGCAAATCGGTCTGCATGTCGGATGCATCCTGACCCATTTCGGTCATCAGCCAGTTGAGCCAGAATGCAATATCAGGGCCTTTTGGATTCTTTATTTGCGCAAGATTAACAAACTGAGGCGATATACCTGTACCCAGGCTAATTACGGTAACCTTACCATACTGATAAGATGGATTGCCACTGTAATTCAGGGCTTCAATAATGGCAGCACTGGAGGGATTATTATAGGTGGTGGTTCCTCCGTCTACAAAATGTTCCAGTGGGGCAAAGTAAGTGGGTGCAGACATCGATGTTTCCAGCGCAGAATGCAGCAAAACATCCGCATAGGTGCCGCTAAACTTGTTATCTTCCAGTTGAAAGGCGGTGAAAAAAGTTTCCTCGCCGGCGGCCATATCCTTAGCGGTGATAAGGAGGTCTGTTTTGTATAGGGCAGCGGCGTCCTTCAATGACATATCCCTGAATACTTCAGCAGCAAAGCGCCTGAAAGATTTTTTGGTAAACCGTGGCGGATTAAAAAATCGATTCCCCATGAACAACGGGCTAAATACCTCTTCCACTATACTGTCATAACAATATTCAGCCTGCTCGGCTGTATGGCCGGTAGCCAGAAGAGAAGCAATAATGGCTCCCGTGGAAGTGCCTGCTACCATATCAAAAAGGCTGTAAGCCGGCATCCCTGTAATTTTTTCCAGCGATTTTAACAACTGAATACTCAGAATGCCACGCATTCCTCCTCCATCCAGGCAGAGAATGAGTTTATTTTCTGCCGGAATCTTCAACTTTTGCTTCGCTAACGTTATTTCTGAAATTTTTTCTTTCATTTTGCTATGGTAATTTGTTTTTTACATATTTTTCTACTACTTTTACATACATTTTATATCTTACGGCTGAAGTGGGCGTTAAAAATGCCTTACAGTCTTTGGGTTTATCTTTCTCTAACAGAGGCCCGGCTTATAATTCAGGGGTATTGGAGGGTTCCCCGGCCTGCCGGGTTTCTTTTTTCGATCAGGTGAAAAGGTTGTTGGGGATAAGAGAGGGTGTAAAAAACAATTTCCCGTATTTTTGCGGTAATATTCCATTCAAATGAAATTCGACATTGCAGTTATCGGCAGCGGACCCGGCGGTTATGTAGCAGCCATCCGCGCCTCACAGCTTGGCAAGAGTGTTGCCATTATTGAAAAATCTGAACTGGGCGGTGTGTGCCTCAACTGGGGTTGTATTCCCACCAAGGCGCTGCTGAAAAGCGCTCAGGTATTTGATTATATCAACCACGCCAAAGATTACGGAATTACCGTTGGCTCACACCAGGCTGATTTTGATGGCATGGTACAGCGCAGCCGCGGTGTAGCCGGCAACATGAGCAAGGGTGTGGAGTTTCTGATGAAGAAAAACAAAATCACCGTAATCAAAGGTGCAGGCAAATTGGCCGGAAAAGGTAAGATTTCAGTGACTGCCGATGGCAAAACTGAAACCGTTGAAGCTGCCAATATTATTTTGGCTACCGGGGCACGCAGCCGCGAACTTCCCAACATTAAAATTGACGGAACCCGCGTAATTGGATACCGCGAAGCCATGGTTATGCCCAAGCAGCCCAAAGAACTGCTGATTATTGGCAGTGGTGCTATCGGTATGGAGTTTGCCTACTTCTACCACACCATTGGAACCAAGGTTACCATCGTGGAATTTATGCCCCGCATTCTTCCCATTGAAGATGAAGAGGTGAGCAAAACCATGTCAATGACCTACAAAAAGCGTGGTATTGAAATACTTACCGAAAGCAGTGTAGAGAAGGTAGATATCAAAGGCGAACGCTGTGTGGTAACCGTAAAAACCAAAACCGGCGAACAAACTTTCGAGGTAGATAACGTATTGAGCGCAGCCGGTGTTCAAACCAACCTGGAAACCCTGGGACTGGAAGAAATGGGTGTTAAAACCGACAAAGGCAAAGTCATGGTAGATGAATACTACCAAACCAGCGTGCCCGGTGTTTACGCCATCGGCGATATCGTTCCCGGACCGGCCCTGGCCCACGTGGCCAGTGCTGAAGGCATTATTTGCATTGAGCACATGTGTGGCGTTCATACCGAACCGCTCAATTACGGCAATATTCCCGGCTGTACCTACACACACCCTGAAGTGGCCAGCGTGGGTCTAACAGAGGCCCAGGCAAAGGAAAAAGGTTATGATATCCGCGTGGGTAAATTCCCATTCAGTGCCAGCGGTAAAGCCAGTGCAGGCGGACATAAAGAAGGATTTGTAAAGGTGATTTTTGACAAGAAGTACGGCGAATGGCTGGGCTGCCACATGGTAGGCGAAGGCGTTACCGATATGATTATTGAAGCGGTAGTTGCCAGAAACCTGGAAACCACAGGCCACGAGATCATCAAGAGCGTGCACCCCCACCCTACCATGAGCGAAGCGGTAATGGAAGCCGTGGCTCAGGCGTATGATGAGTGTATACATCTGTAATTTAATTATAACCATAAAAAAAGCCCGGGCTAACGCCCGTGTTTTTTCATGCCCTGCTTTCGCCTGCAAGCAAGCTTGGGCGCGCGGATTACTCGCTCATTACATTCACTCGTGAACCGAAAGGAGGTGGTTACGCCATCAAAAGCCCGGGCTAACGCCCGTGTTTTTCTTTCGATTGAAATGTATTTTTTACGCCAGTTGCGGCTCCAGCACAGGCGTTGAACCCATAAACTTAAGGTGTTTTACGTGCGATTTAATCGCATCCAAAAAGGTTTTGTGCTCCAGAAAAGGAATGCCGTATTCAACACAGGTTTCTTTCACAATCTTGTTGATAGCAGGATAGTGA
>VHBA01000029.1 GCA_016872175.1 Sphingomonadales bacterium
CAAACGAATTACTGAAAGCAGCAAACCCGCAGCTGGCATCGGGCTTGAATTCTGGACAGCGGGACACGCATTTCAGATTACCTGTAGCAACGCCAATGCATTCAACGAATTTCGCTACATGACGGGTAATAATGGCAGTTTCGGTAAAGGCGATTTAAGGCTGGGATTTAATATTGTAAGGCGCTGGTAGGGGTTTGTCCGGGCCGTACGCAAATTTGACAACTTTGCAAAAGTTGTCAATTCTTACCGTCGAACATGACCCAATAAACCATTTTACCATTAAACAACTTTCCCGTCACTTTTTGGCGCCCAAAAAGTAACCAAAAAGGCTGTCACGATTTAAGGCGCCTTGCTATGCGCAGGCCATCCCGGGCCTCTTGCCGGTTTTCACCCTCCACTTCGTTTCGGGCTGCGAGGCCCTTCGCGCGCTGAAAATCGTGCCAAGCGGGAAAAAATAAATATTGCCACATAAGACACACATTGCTGAAAATGAAAACACACAATTGTGTTTCCCCTAACCCATGCCGGCTTTGCCAGCAAACCCACAGTGCACCCAAAATCCCGGAGGGATTTTATGTCATTTTTCGCCCAGCCACCACAGCGGTTTGTATTTGCGGCGGCGGGTGGCAAAGGGCCTCACCTTCTCTTCAATAAAGCGCACCGCCTCCCCGGGATCGTCGGTAATGCAGAGCATGTCGTCATCTTCGGGTGAAATGGTTTTCATCTTGTGCATAAGCGCAATCTGGTCCAGGTTGCTTTGCCAGTATTCCTTCCCCATCAGCACCACCGGAAACCAGGGCATTTTCTTTGTTTGAATAAGGGTGAGTGCTTCATACATTTCATCAATGGTACCAAAACCACCAGGCAATATCACAAAGCCAAAGGAATATTTAAACAGCATCACCTTGCGCACAAAGAAGTAGCGAATTTCCACCCAGCGATCCAGGTAGGGATTGGGTTTTTGCTCAAACGGCAGTTTGATGTTCACACCAATGCTGTAAGCGCCTGTTTCTTTGGCACCGCGGTTGGCAGCCTCCATGATGCCGGGACCTCCGCCGGTCATGATACCAAAGCCCAATTGCCCGATTCTGGCAGATGTTTTTTGGGCTAATTGGTAGTATTCATGGTCTTCTCCAAAGCGGGCAGATCCGAAAACGGTGATACACGGACCTATAAAGTGCAGGCGGCGGTAGGCTTTCAGGAATTCCACAAACACACGAAACAAGAAACCAAGTTCATAAAAACGTCCGTGTGGGCCTTCAAGGTAGGCCACATCAAGGCCGCCATTGCGGGGATTTTGAGAAGATGCGTTCATAAAAAAATGCCCACCAAAGTTAGCGGGCATTTTGAATGGTTGTTAGGGATTTTTTAAAAACGCTCGAACTGCGAGAAAAAGAAGTTGCCTTCGATTTCTGCATTTTCATCGCTGTCGCTGCCGTGAATGGCATTGGCATCAATGCTTTTGGCGTAGAGGTTACGGATGGTTCCGGCCTCGGCCTTTTGGGGGTCGGTAGCACCGATGAGTTTGCGGAAATCTTCCACGGCGTTGTCTTTTTCAAGAATGGCTGCGTAGATGGGTCCGCTGGTCATAAAGCTTACCAGTTCGCCGAAAAAAGAGCGTTCGCGGTGAATACCGTAGAAATTGCCAGCCATTTCGGTGCTGAGGCGTGTGTACTTCAGGGCTTCGATTTTGAATCCTGCCTGTGTGATGTGATCGATAATTTTACCCGCATGTCCGTTGGCAACGGCATCGGGCTTAATCATGGTGAATGTGCGGTTGGTTGCCATAGTTAGTCATCGCCTTATAAGCAAAAAGTGTGCCTAAGTGAAGCACTGCCAACAAATCCTCATCCGGCCATGCTTCCCTTTTTCTTACTTCGACCTATAATACCCAAAACCAGCGCCGTGAGCAATAACACCACAGCAAGGAGCCAAAAAAGCAGTAGCAGTGCAATACCCGTAAAATCAGATTCAGAAGAAAACAACAATAAACTAATTAAGCCCAACAACAAAAGTATCAAGGCCAACAACCCACACAATCCCTCAGAATTCATTCAGCCGAATTAGCCAAAATACGGGCCCATTTTTTGGATTTATCACCCTCCGCTTTGGGTTGCTCCAGTAGCAATTTTTTTAGCTCTGTAATTTTTTTACCGGTACTGAAATTATGGAATACAGCTAACGCTTGTTTGTCTACAACCATCAAGTTGCTGCTTTTCAGATTTTCCCAATACTTGCCTGATATTCCGGAATCAGTAGACACTTCCGCAGTGCCATAAATTTCACGAGACTGAAACGTTTTGTTTTGCTGTTTATTTTCTTCGAAAATGGAACTTTCTGCAACTTTATCAACTTTGCACAACCTCGGTTTACCGGAACTAATTCCACCGCCAAAACGGTCGTAAGGATAGGGCTTCATGACACCGCAGGAGGTGAGTACTGAGAAAAACAAAGACAATAAGATAAATAAATTTCTTAATTTTATCATTTTTATATTTACAATTATACAGATATTGGGAAAAAGCATCAAAACGGACTAAACATTCCACCACCTTCACTTAAGGATAAAACAATTACTATAATTAGTATACTCAATCCCATTAATCCTCCTAACACATGCCAGAATGTGATTCTTCCGGAAGATGTATTCTTCTTTAGTTTGTTTAACCAACCTGTCAATGCCATGATAAAGGCTATACCAAGTAAAATGCCGCCTAAACCTAATAGAGTTGGTCCGCTGTTATTTAAGACATATGAGTCCATAGGTGTTAAAAATGCGCCCAACAACAACAGTGAGGCACTTACCCAAAAAACTCTTTTTGCCTGCTGTAATATTTTAGGTCGCTCCTTTTCCTGTTGATTTTTCGTTATTTTTTGTTTAATAGCACGTAAACTATTTCTCGACTTTCCATCAACATTTACTTCCGGAACACTTTGAATAATATTTGATATTTTCTGTTGCTGTTTTTCAGATAATTGCATTTTATTATCAGGTATTTTATTTTCAACTTTTCGTGCTGTTTTTACTTCAGAAGAAGGCTGTTCTTCTATGGTTTTTTCTTTTGAAAGAGTGGGCTTATTACCACTGATACCGCCGCCAAAACGGTCATAAGGATAGTTTTTCTTTATTCCGCAGGCTGTAAACAGCATGGTAATCAGAAATAATGACGTAAAATAAAGTTTATATTTTTTCATGGTGTATGTATTTTTTTAAGATGTATTTTTCAATAGTTTTTTCCATAAATAGCTGATATGAAATTGACAATACAAAATACAATATCAGCAAATATATAACTGCCATATTATTCATGGCTGTCCACGGTAAAAATAGCATAAATAAAAAGAGCCGCAATATTTCAAAGCCATTGAAATGCCTGTACGTATTGTTTTTGAAAATCAGGGCTGTCTGGGTAATGGATGTAATGCATAGCGCCATGCAATACCACAAAGCTACCGGTGGTAAAAATTCATTATAAAATAAAATGGCAATAAATCCGGGGATGCAGCATGCCAATTGCCATATTGCGTAATACCGCTGCAATGTTTGAGGAACGCCTGGTTGCCAAAATGCATGCGGAGAAAAGTCATCCTGCTCCCTCGGTTTCCATTCCGGTGGCATGATTAATAATTTAATTTTATTAATAATTCCCGATGTGCTTTTTATTCCATTCCATAAATAACGATAGTGATAAGTGATAGCATTTACAGGATTATTGTCGGTATAATTGGCTTTAACACCATACTGAACTACTTCGGTTTCCTCCTGAAATGTGCCGAATATTTTATCCCAAATAATTAATATGGAACCGTAATTTTTATCTATATAAATATCATTTTTCCCATGGTGCACGCGATGGTGCGAGGGCGTAACCAATATATTTTCCAGCCACCCCAGCTTAGGTATATACGTGGTATGCACCAGAAAATCCCACAGGCCGGATACTTTCAGTGAAATTACCAGCAACAAGGGATCGAAACCAAACACAGGCAAGAGCATCCAAAAGGCAATGCGGTTGATGCCCTGAAACAGCGAGGTGCGAAAACCGTTGGAGAAATTGAACAATTCGGAGGAATGGTGGGTGATATGCCCGGCCCACAGGATATTGATACGGTGCGAAAAACGATGGTACCAGTAAGACAGAAAATCAATGGCAAAAAAGGCATAGACCCACTGCTGCCAGTTAAGGGATAATGTAAATAACCTTAAATGTGTGTATGAAAACTGCAGGCAAACAAACAACGCGCCGAAATAAAACAGCGAACCAAACTGATCAAAGGCACCAATGGCCATATTGATGACGGTATTGCCAGCTTGGTAGCGGTTGTCATTCTGTTTGTCGCTAAAACGCCACTCCAGTGCCACCAAAAGCAGAAAGACAGGGATGAGCAGGACGGTGTAGTTGAGCATGCTTGGGTTTAGCTTTCACACAAAACAAATGCGTGTAAGAGCAGGCCCATTACGATTTTCGTCATGATGTGCCCATGCACCATGCAATTACCGCAACTCACATAACTTAGTTACACATCCGTTCGTTGTCTTTTACGATTATCAATGATTTAATTTAGGTTATTTGCAATTTTCCGTAAAAACACTTAATGCAGTTTGCAATAAATGCAAAAGATTATGCCATTATCTTTGTCAACTCACATGCTCCCCACCAAATCCAACATCCACGAACATTGCCTTCAGGAACTGAAAAACCGCCTGCAATCGGCCAACGAGGCCATGGCTTCCCTCCGTGAATCGGTGGCGGCGGACACCAAAAGCAGCATGGGCGACAAATACGAAACGGCCCGCGAAATGGCACAGCAGGAACAAAATAAAATCGGGATGCAAATATCTATGCTGCAGCAGTGGCGAGGCATTTTCGCACGTATACAATCCACCCAAACCCATAGCATTGCCGGCATTGGAGCGCTAATACAAACCCAAAACGGCACATTTTACCTGGCCGCTCCCATGGGGAAAGTGGTGGTTGATGGCAGTGATATCATGGTAATTTCTCCGCAATCACCAGCCGGAAAAGCCATGCTGGGCAAACAATGTGGCGATTCGTTCGAATTGAACGGAAACGTATTTCAGATTGAATCTGTTTCTTAACCTTTTACGTAATCCTGCAAATACCCATACAGCGCCGTGAGGTTGCCGTCCTCAGTAATCGTGGCACCCAAAATCATGCGGCTTTGCGCCGATATCAATTCAGGAAATATATATTGCAGCATGTGCTCTCCAAACTCTTCGCTGGCATCGCAGGGCAATTCGTTTGGAAGATTGCTCACCGCCATTACGTCTATGCTGTCTGCCGTCCAGGGTTCGCAAGGTTTTTGTTCGCTTCGACTCCAGCCAATAACCGGATCCTTTATAGTGGTGGCTTTCCAGGTAATTGGCACACTGCCTTCCACATCACAGCTGATATCGGCAATCACTTTCATTCGAAAATCAGGTCTTGCTGTATCTTCTTTCGTGAACAAAGGGGGCAAATCGGCGGTCCAGAAAATGCCGTTCATCAGCAAATCGGTGTGCGGCAGAAAATCACGGAAGCTGCTCTCATACTCGTTGTGATTGGCATAGAAATGCTGGGTATCCCATTGCCTGCCATCCTTATGCCTGTATATCTCGGGGCTGTTGAGGTGCACAAACACGGGCTCATCATAACTGCGGTGAATGAACTGGTAGGGTGTTACTTCACGTATACGCAGGTTACGCAGAAAATCCAGCGAACCATTGGCTACACGGCCTCCACCGGTGAGCACAATCTTAATATTACCTATATCAACGTTTCCTGCCTGCTGAAGCAATTCGCGGTAATCTTCGCTCTGCCAGGCGGGTTTGAGGCTAAACTGCCCGGCTTTTTTACCCCATGCCAGCAAGCCGTTGTAGGCACCCACAATACCCGCAAAACGCCCAAAACCCAATACACGCTGACCATTTTCCCATTTCAGGGTTTCATAATCTACCAGCCGAATATGCTTGCGAATGATATCCTGCAGCATTTTTTGGTTGTAGGGCTGTTTTTTGATGGTATGGGAAAAGAAAAAATAAGTTTTACCCGGAATCAGATAATCCGTGGGTATTTCCTTAATTCCTAACATTACATCGCAATCCGAAACATCCGTCTGCACGGCAATGCCCGCACTTTCATATTCTTCATCCGAAAAACAGCGTTCGGGTGAAGACTCCGCCACCATGGTCACCTGCGGAAAACGGTTCATCAGGGCGGCACATTGCACAGGGGTGAGGACCACACGCACATCGGCAGGTGATTTTCGTTCGCGAATCAGGGCAATTTTCATGCATGGCAAATGTCGGGGATTTTGTAGATTTGACAACAATTGCCATGCAGATTTGACAATTTTGCAAAAGTTGTCAAATCTTCATAATTGCCACTAACATGTGTTTCTCCTACTCCGTCAATTTCAAAGCCGAGGCGCTGCAAAGCCGCCTGAACCTCACGGAGGCCGTGCAGGTGCCGGAACCGGGCTTTTTCATTTCGGCGTTCACCTACCCCATTATGCCTGTGGTTTCGGCCAATACAGAACTCCATGCTGAAAATATGCAATGGGGATTGATTCCGGAATGGGTAAAAACCCCTGAAAAGGCCACTGAGCTTCGCGAATACGGCCTTAACGCCAAAGGAGAAACCCTGCACCAAAAACCCATGTTTCACCATGCCTTTGAAAGCCACCGTATATTGGTACCTATGGCTGGATTTTATGAATGGCGTGATTTAAACAAAAAGAAATACCCCTACTACATTTTTCCTGCAAACGATGATTTCTTTCTGGTGGCGGGCATTGCCTCGAACTGGATCAACAAAGAAACCGGAGAAACGATGGGGACCTTTGCCGTCGTAACCTGCCCATCAGGACCGCTGCTTACCGAAATTCACAACACAAAAAAACGACAACCGCTTATTTTGGCACCGGATGACTGGCAAAAATGGGTTTTTGGCGCCGATGACCAGGCCCTGGAACTGGTAAAACCCTGCGATGATAGTTTGCTGAAAGCCCATACCATAGCACCACTGGCCAGCCGTGTGCGTGAAAACCGCAATATTCCCGAAGTCCAACAGCTATATATTTATCCTGAATTTTCGCCAACGCTTTTTTAAAAAGCCTGCATTTTACTGCTGTACCCGCTCGAGCCTGGTAATATCGTAGCCCAGTTCCCGCCCGGTTTTCAGGTAATCTGTATATATATCTTCGGGCATGATTTTTTCGCGGCTCAACACCCACAAATAGTCGTTTCCGGGACCGCCCACAAGTGCATACCGGTAATTTTCATCGATGCGGTGCACCCAATAAGGCGCCCGAAAAGGCCAGAAAAATTGCACCTTTAATTTGCCCGGCTGCAGTTTATCCGGCACAAAAGCCTTGCCATTTACCTCTTTCCATTTGCCTTTGCCGTTTTGTCCGCGGTTGGTAACCTTAATGTTTCCGTTTTCAAGAACGGTGTAAGTGGCAGTTACTTTCTGCAAATCCCGCTCAAAACGATGGGGAAATCGCGCAAATTCATACCAGACACCCGCATAGCGCTTTATATCGAGGTTTTTAACGGTATCTTTCTTTGAATCCTGCATACAAGCCATTAACATTAGACTGAGCAGCAATAATAATATTCTCACCCTGCTAAAGTAACAACTCTTTGATCAATTGGTTGTGAAGTAAATCATATTAACCTCACTAAAAAGCTACCTTTGCAACACCAACAGGATTAGGGCAAGTACATGACCAGCGAAGGACAATTTCTGAAATTAACAGCCACTGCGGCAGAACCGCTGCAACAAAATACAGAAATAATCCTGGCCCTGCTGGGCGAATTCCCGTTTGACACCTTTGAAACCCATGATGAGCATGTGCTGGCTTTCGCAAAAGCTGAGGAAATCACTGAAGCCTTGCTGGCAGAAATAAATGAAATATTAAGCCCCTATATCAGCAAGGCTTTCGATACAGAAATAATTGAAAAACAAAACTGGAACGAGGAATGGGAAAAACAATTTTTTGATCCCATTACCGTGGATGATATGGTGCACATTCGCGCACCCTTTCACCCCATCGGCCCTGAAGTACCATACTGTATCACGATCGAGCCACGCATGAGTTTTGGTACCGGCCACCATCGCACCACCCAAATGATGATTTCACTGATGCTGAAGCAGCAGGAGGCTTTTCAAGAAACAAAAGTGCTTGACATGGGCTGCGGGACAGGTGTACTGGGGATTCTGGCCGAAAAACTTGGGGCGAAAATGGTGCTCGGCATCGACAATGAACCCTGGGCGGTGGAAAATGCCGTTGACAATGCATCTGCCAATGAATGCAGCCGGTTTACCGCTGAATTTGGAGATGCCGAATTGCTAACAACCATGAATGACGGCTATTTTGACGTGGTGCTTGCCAACATACACTTAAATGTGCTCATGACCGACGGGAAGGAATACCTTCGGGTACTAAAATCCGGCGGATTGCTTTTTGTATCCGGATTTTACGGTCAGGATTTACCCTTGCTAAACCAATATTTTACCGGGCTTGGCGCTATCCGAATTTCAGACGCCCAATTGGATGAATGGTGCGCGGCGGTATTCCGAAAATAATCCACAGTCCTTGGTTAACAAGATGTGATAAGCAATCGAAAGGGGCGTTGTATATTTGAAGTTCTTGTCGGACGTCATTAAACTTTTACCGGATTCAGTAGCCAACCAAATCGCCGCAGGTGAGGTGGTGCAACGTCCTGCCAGCGCGGTAAAAGAGCTACTGGAAAACTGCCTCGATGCGGGGGCAACCGATATTCGATTGCTCATCAAGGATGGTGGTTCCACGCTCATACAGGTCATTGATAACGGCCGCGGCATGAGCGAAACCGATGCCCGCATGTGCTGGGAAAGGCATGCCACCAGTAAAATCAGCCGTGCACAGGATTTGTTCTCGCTGAACACTTATGGTTTTCGGGGTGAAGCCCTTGCCAGTATTGCCGCTGTGGCACAGGTAGAAATGAAAACCCGGCGCGAACAGGACGATGCCGCCATATTTATTCGCATTGAAGGAAGCACCGTACTTGAGCAATCCCTGACAGCCGCGCCGGTGGGCACTTCCATTGCGGTTCGCAATCTATTCTACAACATCCCCGCCAGGCGCAATTTCCTCAAATCCATTTCGGTAGAAACCCGCCACATCCTGGAGGAATTTCAGCGCCAGTCCCTCGCCCATCCGCAAATAGCCTTTAGTATGTTTAACCAGGGGTCTGAAGTATATGACCTAAAACCCGGAACCCTCAAACAACGCATCGCTGATGTGCTTTCCGGCAAAAAAGCCGATGACCTGCTCTACGTGAATGAGGATACAGAACTGGTGCAGATTACCGGTTATGTGGGTGCGCCATCTGCTGTGCGCAAAACACGTGGTGAACAGTACCTCTACGTTAACGGCCGGTTTATCCGCAGTCCGTATTTTCAGCATGCCATTCAGGCCGCTTATGATGGGCTGACCGAAGAAGGCTGCTACCCGCTTTTCTGCCTTTTCATACATTTGGATCCCGCCAAGGTCGATGTGAATGTGCATCCCACCAAAACCGAGGTAAAATTTGAAGATGAAAAACACATCTACAACATCATCAAAGCCGCTGTAAGGAAGGTATTGGGGCAGTTTGTAGTACAGCCTGATCTGGATGTATTCGGCGGCATGGGCGGGCTGGAAGATTTTCTAAGTTCTTCTGCCCCAATTCACCGCACCCAACAAGGTTTCCAGGAATTTCAGCAGCCACAGACACAAACAAGATATAATCCTTTTGAGGAAGGCTATTCAAGACCTCAAAACCAAGACTGGCAAAAAATCTTAGGTTCAATAGAACAAACAGGCAGCATAACCACAGGCAGCAAAGGCATACCGGAAGAAGAAAGTTTGCTTCCTACTTCATCCGAGTGGAAGGTAGAATCTGTTTTCAGCCTGTTATCCGGCTATCTGGTCGCAAAAATAAACGGTGCCCTTATCCTGGTCGATAAAAGAGCCGCACATGTGAAGTTGCTGTATGAAGACTTTCTAAAAGGACTCAGGCAACAGGGTGGGCATTGCCAGCAATTGCTTTTCCCAATAACTGTGGAACTCAATCAGGCATGGCTTCATACCGCCCTGGATCTCATGGATGATTTTAAATCACTGGGATTTGACGTGAGCCATTTTGGCGGCAATACCCTCATGATCAGCGGTATTCCGGCCGAACTGCAGCGGGGCAATGAAAGCCGGGTACTGGAAAGTTTGCTGGAAGATTATTTGCAAACCCAGGGCGACATGAAACTAAACCGACATGAAAGCCTGGCGCTGTCCATGGCCCGTCAGGCTGCCGTTTCAGCAGATTCTTACATGAATTCCCAAGAGGCGGAACAACTCATCATACGGCTGTTTTACTTGCAGGAAAACCAATGGTCACCCGATGCAAAGCCTGTTTGGATTAAATTTGGAGACGAATTACTTTTTGAGTTGTTTCGCAAACAAAAACGCTGATGCTGCAACATATACCACCAGGCCTTCGCAACCTCGTCATTCTTATAGCATTGATGGGCATGGCACAGATTGCACTTCCCAATGCAGGTTTTGATCCGGTTCAATTTTACCTTTTCTACCCCGACAGTGAGGCTTTCAAGCCTTGGCAGCTCATTACCCACATGTTTGCCCACGGCGGATTTACACACTTCCTTTTCAATGTTATAGCCCTGGTTTCGTTTGGTGGTATCATTGAATACAAATTAGGGACCCGCCGTTTTCTTACGCTGTATTTTGTGAGCGGACTGGGTGCAGCATTGCTGCATTTCATTAGCGTGGGTTATGAAGTTTACCAGCTTACAGGAACCCTTTTCCCCGGGCATGAGGGCATGGTCGAAAATACGATTTATGGAGTAGCAAGAGGAAACCAAAGTGTATCCTACGGACCCATGCTGGGAGCCAGCGGCGCCATTTATGGCATCATGGCTGCATTTGCATTTTTCTATCCCAACGAGGAAATGGTGTTCTTGTTCATCCCTTATCCCATAAAAGCCAAATACCTGGTTCCTATTATCCTGGCTATTGATTTGATATTTGGTTTTACTAATCTCGAAAACGACCCTTTTGCCCACTTTGCCCATCTGGGCGGAGCACTCACCGGATTTCTGGTAGTGAAATTTTGGTTCAGAAAATGGTTTCGCAGTAATTGGCGTTAGTTATGGCAATGACTTTCCTCGGCGCAGATCTGAATCCGTTTAACCGGCGCAACCCGGCGGTAATAAATCTTGTGCTGATTTGCGCAGGTGTATGGATATTAACTGCCCTGCTGGGGCTTTTCTGGCCAGCCGCTGTTAGCGCGCTGATGTTCATGCCGCACCTTCATTTTTTTATACTACAACCCTGGTCGGTATTTACCTATATCTTCCTGCATGACGGTTTTTTGCATCTCTTCACCAATATGCTGTGGCTTTTCTTTATCGGCAGCATTCTGGAAGACATGACCGGGAAAAAGCATATTTGGCGCCTTTTTATAAGCGGTGGCATCTCAGGCGCTCTATTGTTTATGTTGTTGAACAACGTATTCGGTATCGGTGGTGAAATGGCGAGTATGGTCGGCGCTTCAGGGGGTGTAACAGCTGTGATAGTAGGGACTGCCGTCATGTTCCCCACCTACCGTATAATGCTGTTTGGCATTTTACCCATAGAACTGGTTTGGATTGCTATTTTTCGTGTCGTCTTAGATCTGCTGGGCGCATCAGGAACCTTCAATCAGGGAGGTTATATTTGTCATCTGGGCGGCGCTGCCTTCGGACTTACCTACATGATGCATACCAAAGGCAGATGGCATATTCCGGGCGTAGATGCCATCGGTGATTTTATTCAAAAATTATTTTCAGGCAAAAAAATTAAACCCATGCGGAGTGCAAGGGTTACCATCAATAATGATAAGCCTTCCGGCTACAAAAAGGGAGGTGTTTCACAGGAAGAAATCGACCGTATTCTGGATAAAATCAATGCCACAGGATACGATAGCCTCACCAAGCAGGAAAAAGACCATTTGTTTAAAGCCGGCGAATGAAGATATTTCTTTGGATACTGAATATGCTCGTCTTTCCGGTTACACTGGTCTCAGGACTTTTGCTGGGTGCGTCCATGCTGGCACCATACCTTCATCCATCGCTGTCTTCATGGATACAAATACTTGGACTTGCATTCCCCATATTATTTTTCTTAAACCTACTATGGTTGGTTTACTGGTGGGTACAGCTTAAACTGAAACTCATATTTCCACTGGGCATGGCCATCCTGTCTCTTTTCCATACCGGAAAATACCTTCAATTTTCAGGCAGTCCCGAATCTTCAGACCCTTGTAAAATAAGAGTTTGCAGCGTAAATGCACAATTATTCGGCATTCATCAAAACCGCTGGTTTTTTGATACGGTAAAGGATGTGCTCAATTCTAAAAAAGCCGATATAATTTGCCTTCAGGAAGTCAGTGACCGAAAAAAGGCGGGGAAAGCCCCAAACATAGATAAAATGGCTGCTTTGCTCAAAGAAAAAACGGGATTTAAATACATGGAAATATTTCGTTTATCGCCCGGGCGCAATTACGGCATGTTAATTCTCAGCAAATTTCCCATTAAAGCTAAAGGACGTGTAGAATTTCCCGGCACTACAGGGAATATGGCTGCATTTGCGGATGTAATAATTGACAATCAAACAATCAGGGTATACAATGTGCACTTGCAGTCAATTCGTTTTCGCAAAACCGATTACGATTTTGTAAGCGGCTCGGAAAAAGAAACCAACACCAATATAGAACAGGGCAAAGGGGTGCTCAGGCGCATGCGCGATGCGTATGGAAAGCGTGCGGAACAAGCAGATGTACTTTCAGATCATATTAAATCAAGCACTACAACGAATATGCTGGTTTGCGGCGATTTTAACGATGTGCCATTGAGCTATGCCTACAATACCGTGGCTGCCGGTTTAAATGATGCTTTTTGCGAGGCAGGCAGCGGCCTTGAACGAACCTACCTGGGGCCATTCCCCAGCTTCAGGATAGACTACCTGCTGGCAACACCGTCCATTTCCTTCAAAAGCTACAGCAGTTCTGATGAAATACCCTGTGACCACAAGTTACTGTGGGCCGATTTTACGCTCCCCAAAAATCCTCAATAGGAATGATTTCACATGCTTATATTTGCGGTACTTTTTAACTAATAAATATGCCGTATTTTTTTACCTCCGAATCTGTTTCAGAAGGCCATCCCGACAAGGTAGCCGACCAGATTTCAGATGCCCTCATCGATAACTTTCTGGCCTATGATGCCGACAGTAAAGTAGCCTGCGAAACACTGGTAACCACAGGTCAGGTAGTGCTGGCCGGCGAGGTAAAATCCAAAGCCATGCTGGATGTGCAACAGATTGCCCGTGAGGCCATCGCCAAAATTGGCTACACCAAAAGCGAATACATGTTTGATGCCAACAGCTGCGGCATTCTCAGCGCCATTCACGAACAAAGCCCCGATATCAACCAGGGTGTTGACCGCAAGAGCAAGCAGGATCAGGGTGCCGGTGATCAGGGTATGATGTTTGGCTTTGCCTGCAAGGAAACCGATGAATACATGCCGCTGGCTATTTACATAGCCCACCTGCTGCTGGAAGAACTGGCCGAACTTCGCCGCGAAGGCAAAAAAATAAAATACCTGCGCCCCGATGCCAAAAGCCAGGTAACCATTGAGTACAGAGATGACCACAAGCCCCTGCGCATCGATACCATCGTGCTTTCAACCCAGCATGATGACTTCGTAAAACCCAAATCAAACAAAGCTGCCGACATTAAGAAGGCAGATGATGAAATGCTGAAAACCATCGACGCCGATGTACGCAATATCCTCGTTCCCCGCGTGATGAAACTTCTGCCTAAGCGCGTTCAGGCATTGTTTGGCAAAGACATTAAATACCACGTAAATCCTACCGGAAAATTCGTAATCGGTGGACCTCACGGCGATACCGGGCTCACAGGCCGTAAAATTATCGTTGACACTTACGGTGGCAAAGGCGCCCACGGTGGCGGTGCTTTCAGCGGAAAAGACCCCAGCAAGGTTGACCGTTCGGCTGCATACGCAACCCGTCACATTGCCAAAAATCTTGTGGCAGCCGGTGTTTGCAATCAGGTGCTCGTGCAGGTTTCATACGCCATTGGCGTAGCCGATCCCGTGGGTTTGTTTGTAGACACTTACGGTACTTCCAAGGTTAAAATGACCGATGGTGAAATCGCCAATACCGTTCTAAAAATGAAGGAATTCAGCCTGAGGCCTTATAACATCGAAACACGCTTCAACCTGCGCACCCCTATTTATCTGGAGACTGCCGCCTACGGCCACATGGGACGCAAAACGGAAATAAAAACAAAAACCTACAACAAAGGCAAGGACAACGAAAAAACCGTGAAGGTAAAGTTATTCCCCTGGGAAGAACTAAATGCGGTAGATGCGGTAAAAAAGGCCTTTAAATTGAAATAAAACCGTTTATAGATATTTAAAAACCCGGCTTGTCCGGGTTTTTTTATGAATATCAGATAATTATCATTTAGGCTGTTGAGTGCTTGTTTGTGCGACCCCTCCGGGGTCGAAAGCAGCTTTGTTTTCCCACCCGCTGCTCGGGTTAAGGAGATGCAATCCCTCCGGGATATTTAGTACCATGGGGTGAACCAAGGGATACGTAGGCGGCCTGTGGCGAAATATAAATTCAAATTTAACGATACTCAAGGCCTTACCCATAGCCTGCGCAGTACCATGCCATCAGCAAAACGCCATTCCATAATCAAACAACCGCAAGGCAGACCAGCAGAAAGTCTGGGAAATCCTTCATACACACATTTCCCGGAAGTACTAAAAACCCGGCAATACTGAGGGTCCGGGCCGCCTTTGCAGTGCCACTGCACACCGTCAAAAACCATGTCAAGTGCGAGCCTCTTTACAGCAAGATTTGCCGGTGGTGTGCGCCTGAAATCGTAGCGGGCATAAACCGGATAATGATCGGACGTATTGCTGCCATAACTGATAATGTAAGCATCAGCGCGAAAGACAGCCGCAGAATTGGCTACGTAGTAGGGAAACATATTGCGATTCACCATTTGGTGGTCAATCATATTGCTGTAGGAAACAGTACTGCGCTGTCCTGACAATGTGAGCGCACGGCTGGGATAGAAATATTGGGTTGTATCGGCAAGCAAGCGCGCAAAGGGCGTGACTAAATTATTATATATGCTCACATCCAGGTCGTCGTTCCAGTCGCCCAAAACCACGAATTTCCTCGCTTTGCGGGCATCCATGTAATCTTTCAGCGCATCGCTGCTTAGCTTTCGCAAATTATAGGAGTCCGCTTTTTCAGCCGTGGTACCTACATTGGCCTTGAGGTGAATGACAATAGCATATAAAGTATCTTTTTTGTTACCCGAATTCACTTCCAGCATTACTTCCAGCGGCAATCGGCCTGAGGCAAATTCTCTCTCATACACCGCCAGTATATGCTGCGCATTCAGCACCCTGAACATGCTTTTCCGATACAACAAGGCTGTTTTCTGGGTTTGCGACCAGGTAGAAATCACACCGTCATAGTCTGGAAGCCTTGCCTTGAGCGTATCCCAGGCCGCAGGACTGCTTACTTCACACATGCCCCATAAATCCATGTCTATGCCCTTGATGACAGATACCACATTTTTCATCTGTGTTACCTCATTGGAAGGCCCATTTTGCGCATCACCCAGCCATTCTGTGTTCCAGCCTGCTACATCAACCGTAGTGTCTGTGCCGATTTTAGGAATTGTCTGGGCCTTTAACCCAAACATGAAAAAGAAGCCAAGAATAAAAATTAATTTTTTCAATTCCGTTTATCAAAACCCCAGCTGAGCTTGTTTCTGAGGGTATCCATAAAATGATCGCCGTGAAGGCGTAATATCTTCACCTCATGATCGGCCTTGCGCACTGCCATGTGGGTTTCGCCGCTAATAGACTGGCTTCGGGCATCCAACGAAGCGAGGTAACTGCCGGCCCGGCCTTCTATTTCGAAGCTGATAACCAGGTTATCGCTCACCACCACAGGCCTCACATTCAGGTTATGCGGTGCAATAGGCGTAATTACAAAATTATCCGATCCCGGGAATATAATGGGGCCGCCACAACTCAGCGAATATCCTGTAGAACCCGTAGGCGTTGAAATAATCAATCCATCGCTCCAGTAGCTGTTCATAAACTCACCGTTCAGGTAGGTATGCACCACAATCATACTGGAGGTTTCTTTTTTGTGAATCACAAAATCGTTCAGTGCAAATGCGTAATCAAATAATTTGGTACTGGATTCCAGTTGAAGCAGACTTCTGCCTTCTATACTGTAATTACCGCGTTCTATATCGGTAATGGCTTTGTCTATTCCTTCCACGGAAATTCCCGCAAGGAAACCCAGTCGGCCTGTATTCAATCCAAGCACGGGTACATTGCTGTCGCGCACCAAAGAAATAGCATCCAGCATGGTGCCGTCGCCGCCAACGCAGATAAGCAAATCGAGAAGAGGTTCCTGGGCCGATAAATGCTGGAATGTTTCCAGTTTTAACCCGGTGGAACCTTGCATCTGCACATAATCCACCAGCGATTGGGTACACCACACTTCATGCCCGCGACGGCTCAGGGTTTCGAGCAGCAGGTTAAATCCTGACTCATGTTTATGGTCCCTTACTGATTTGGCATATACCCCGATTTTCATGCTTAAAAAACGTTTGTAAAAGAAACGTTAAACACCCCGTTTCCCCAATGGTTGCGGCTGATCTCAAAACGCGCCATGGATGTGTACCACAGTATCACATCCATTCCGACGCCCGCACCTGTCATCCAGCGGGTATTCAGGGTATTTTCAGGTAATATTATCGGTCTGATAACACGGCCTGCATCCGCAAAGATAGTAAACCAGACACTAACGGGCATGGTTTGGTAATTTTTAAAAGATGCCACACCGGGTATTTTCTTGCCGGAATGCCTGTAAACAGGCCTTCTCAGACCGGTTTTACTCAGCGCAAAACCCATACCGTCAGCCACATACGGTTCATAACCACGCACGTAGCGGCTTTCGTAGCCCAATTGCCTGGAAAATACATAGGGCAATGAACCAACCACCAATGCATTTATATCTGCATTGTAGGAGGCTTGCAAGGAATTGGTCCACACCCAGCTACCAATGGGTTTGAAGTAGTTTCCCTTCAGGCAACCTTGAATTATGGATGGCGAGCGCATCAGCGGATTCAGCCTTGTGTAATTAATCCCTGTTTTTAAATAATATCCGTCCACCGGATAATGTCGCTGCTTTCGATGATCGGTGGTATAGGCAAATCCAACCCCTGCGTAATCACCGTTTTGTCCGGCCATGTATTGTCTTACAGCCCATTCATCCTTTTTTAGAGCAGTATCCGAATAGCGATAGGTTCCATAATTGAACTGCCATTCCAAAAAACTATAGTAGCTCAACCGCTTTCTGAGCATACCGTTCAGCCATACATTCCGCTGCACGGGTTCTGATTCTACACGCAAAAACTGCAATTTATCAGACCGGGTTTTGTACCACAATTCATGGTTGCTCCAATAGCCGGCGCCGATACTATAGGAATAGCCACGATTATAGGTTGGGAAAGGTCTGCTGTATTGGGCAGAATAACTGCGGTTGTAACCATGAATGGTTTGCACCGCCAATGCACGATTACAGCCTTTCAGGTTATTCAAAAATAAAGTGCCTCCATAAATTAACCGGGACGGATCTTTTTCCTGCCACCAAACATTAAAATTACGGTCGGCCCAGGTTATCTCCGGTAAAAACCAGGTGTATTTTTTTTCCTTTACATAAATAAAAATAGAATCATTGTGGGTTTGAATATCTACGTGAGTAAACAACCCAAGATCACTGATACGCTGTATCCAAATTGTTTTCAGACTGTCATTAAACAGGGAATTCTCAATTTTTTTGAGTCCCAATTCTCTATAAACAATTTCTTCTTTGGTAAAATAATTTCCTATTATCGTTATATCACGATAAGAAATATCAACTTGAGCAAACAGAATTTGAACATTGAAACAAAATAATAAACCGATATATCGGTTAAAATTAGGCATGTTTTTTTTCCAGAATCACAAAATCAAATGCGTATTTGTGTTTTTCATCTATGGGATGATGCTCTCTGAATATTTCATTCCACCGGGTTTTGTCATACTCAGGAAAAAAAGTATCTGCACCCGGGAAAAATCCATCAACTTCGGTGATATATAATTTATCCAAAACGTCTAATGATTGCTTATAAATTTCTCCACCACCGATAATAAATATCTCATCGTCATATTGCGATTTAGCATATTCCAAACCTTTTTCAAGGCTATCTACTGCATAAAAACCTTCTATCGCATAATCCGGGTTTCGGGTAATCAAAATATTCAAACGGTTTTTTAGCGGCTTACCCAGGCTTTGCATGGTTTTTCTGCCCATAATAACGGGTTTCCCGCGGGTATGTTGTACAAACCAGGAAAAATCATCGGGAAGATGCCACAGCAAATCGTTGCCTGCGCCCAGTTCCAGGCCTTTTCCCACGGCAGCAATGGCCGAAATACAATGAGAAGACATGGTACAAAGGTAAGCCCTGAAAATTAAGCTGTATCTTTGTAGCTATTTATGAGTCGTTTGGTAGCAATAGTAGGAAGGCCCAATGTGGGTAAATCCACATTGTTCAACCGTTTAACGGGGGAGCGCAAAGCCATTGTAGATGATATGAGTGGCGTTACACGTGACCGACACTATGGCACCTCGGATTGGAACGGCATAGAATTTTCGGTGGTAGATACCGGTGGTTTTGTACCCGACAGCGAAGATGTTTTTGAAGCCGCCATACGCGAGCAGGTTCATATTGCCATAGAAGAAGCGTCCGTGCTGCTGTTTGTGGTAGATGTAATGAGTGATGTACATCCACTCGATGAAGAGTTTGCCCAGATACTGCGCCGCTCCAAAAAGCCCGTGCTGCTGGTGGTAAACAAGGTTGATAATGAACGTCTGAGCATGGATGCATCGGTATTCTATACCTTGGGATTTGACCGTTATTTTGAAATATCTTCTGCCAACGGACATGGCACCGGCGACTTGCTGGATGAAGTAGCCGCAAAACTGAGGGAAGAAGCGCCTGATACCAGTATTGATGAAGACCTGCCCCGAATCGCAATAGTGGGACGTCCCAATGTGGGCAAAAGCAGCCTGGTAAACGCCCTCACAGGCACCCAGCGCAATATTGTTACCAACATTGCCGGCACCACCCGCGATTCGCTGGACACCAAATACAAAGCCTACGGCAAGGAGTTTATTCTGGTAGACACTGCCGGTATTCGCCGCAAAAGCAAGGTGCATGAAAACATTGAGTTTTACAGTGTAATGCGCTCCTTGCGTTCGCTGGAGAACAGCGATGTGGTCGTGCTGGTTATTGATGCCACCCAAGGCCTCGAATCGCAGGATTTGAACCTTTTCTGGATGGCACATCGCCTGGGAAAAGGTGTGGTTATTCTGGTAAATAAATGGGACCTGGTAGAGAAAGACACCAACACCCACCTGGCCTATACCGAGGATATCAAATCCAAGATTTCACCGTTTGTGGATGTGCCCATTTTATACATCTCGGCCTTAACCAAACAACGGATTTTCCAGGCATTGGAAACCATTTTGCAGGTGTATGACGGCCTGACCATGAAAATACCCACCCACAAACTCAATGATTACCTGCTGCCCATCATGGAAGCGTTTCCGCCACCAAGCCGCAAGGGCAAGTTCGTGAAAATCAAGTTTGTAACCCAGCTACCCTCCAAACGGCTGGCTTTTGCGTTGTTTTGCAACCTGCCTCAATACGTAGCAGATAGCTATTCCAGGTTTTTAGAAAACAAACTGCGCGAAGCATTTCCGCTGACCGGCGTGCCGGTGACGCTGTTTTTCCGCAAAAAATGAGTACCGCTCAGGATATCCGTTCCCTCACCCTTCCACAACTGGAACAGGCCCTTAAAGAGTTGGGAGAACCCGCTTTCAGAGGTCGGCAGATATATGAATGGCTGTGGAAGAAGGGTGCCCACGATTTTGCGGCTATGACCAATTTGTCGCTGGCCCTGAGAGATAAGCTGCAAAACCATTTCAGCCTTTTACCAGCCAAAATCCATATCCAGCAGAAAAGCCATGACGGTACCATCAAATGCAGTTTCATTTTGCATGATGGCAACCTCATTGAAGGTGTGCTTATACCTACCGAAACCCGCGTTACTGCCTGCGTGAGCAGTCAGGTGGGCTGCAGCCTGGATTGTAAATTCTGCGCCACTGGCTATCTGAAACGGCAGCGCAACCTCGAGGCCGGCGAAATATATGATCAGGTGTGGCTGCTGAATGAACTGGCAGAAAAGCACTACGGAAAAGTGCTGGACAATATAGTTTATATGGGCATGGGCGAACCTTTGCTCAATTATGCCAATATGTGGCGCAGTGTAGAGCTCATCACCGGCGAAACCGGCCTGAACATGAGTCCGCAGCGCATAACCGTGAGCACGGCCGGCATCGTCAAAATGATTATAAAAATGGCCGATGATGGCGCCAAATTCAACCTGGCACTGAGCCTACATGCTGCCAATGACGAAAAACGCACCGCCGTCATGCCCATCAACACCAGCAACAACCTGGAAATGCTGGCCGAAGCGCTAAAGCACTGGTACGACAAAACCGGCACACGCCCCACGCTGGAATACACCGTGATAGAAGGCGTGAACGATGATGCGGAAGAAATGCGTGAACTGATTGCGTTTGCGCGAAAATTCCCCTGCAAAATCAACCTGATAGAATACAATCCCATCGGCGAACTGGCCCCTTACCTGCCCACGCAGGACAACAAATTGGAACGTTTCGCCAACGGCCTTTCAGCCGCTAAACTGATTGTGAATGTGCGCAGAAGTCGTGGTAAAGATATTGATGCGGCCTGCGGTCAGCTGGCCAATAAGCTGGGCAATTAACGGTTCAGCAGCATAATAAAATCATTCATAAAATAGCCATCACCGATATCAAAATCGGCCACCTGCTCTATTACAAAGCCCATTTTGAAGTAAAAGTTTATGGCCTTGTAATTCTGCCGGTTTACCTGCAGGCGCAATTCGCGACAATCCGGATAATTTCTCAATATTTCATGAATAACATACGACCCCACACCGGAGCGCTGTGTAGAAGTTTTAATGTAGCATTTATTCAGAAAATAATTACCTGAACCTTTATTTTCTACAGAGGCAAAACCGATAGGGTTTTCATTATCCAGCACCAGAAAAAACTGCTGTCCGGACAGCATTTGTGCGAGCATAGAATCGGCTGCATACATGCGGTTTAGCATATAATCCACCTGCTCCTGACCAATGATAGCGGGATAATGATCGTTCCATATTTCGTGGGCCAATGCCTGAATGGTGAAAATATCTTTTTCAGCGGCGGCGGATAAATGCAAATTCACAGTACAAAAATGCGCAAATTTGTGGGGCATTTTTATGTTTAAGGCAGAATCTCTGGAAAGCGGCTATGTACAAGGAAAAAAATCCTGTGTATTGCACGGCCCCATGGATTTTGAAATACTGCCCGGCAAACTGGTTTTACTGGCAGGCAAAAACGGGGCAGGCAAAAGCACGCTGATGCAGATACTGGGCGGATTGGTGAATCCTTTATCGGGATGCGTGTCTGTGAACAATACCGATTTGCACAAAACCAGTGTTGAGACCCGCGCAACCTTGATTAGCCAGGTATTTACGCATCCGCCCGACATGCCCCTTACAACAGCCAAAGAAGTGGTTTTCAGCAGTAGACTCCGGTTTTTATCGGGCTGGAACGGCAACATGCAGGCGCATGAAAATGCATTGCTTGAAGCACTTGAAATGTGTGGTATGGAAGCATTCGCCGAAAGACAATTCAATACCCTTAGCGACGGCGAAAAACAAAAGGTGATGATAGCAAGGTCGCTGGCGCAGGAAACCCCGGTGATATTGATGGATGAACCCCTCGCTTTTCTGGATTATCCGGGCAGGCGGGAAATGCTGGACCTCATGAAAAAATGGTGCAATGAGATGGGCAAAACCATCATTTTCAGCAGCCACGATTTGGAGCTGGCTTTAAAAAGTGCGGATGCCATGCTTTTGCTAAAAGAAAACCAAAAATATAGTTGTGAGTGGGATGCTGAGTCATTAAAAAGCACAGATCCTGCAGGGTTGTTCAGCGCATGAAAACAAGAAAACCATTCCGTTTCAAGCAATTTGAAATTGTACAGAAAGGTGGCTGCATGCCGGTTACAACGGATGCCTGTATTTTCGGCGCTATGGCTGATATTGGCAATGCTAAAAACGTGCTGGACATTGGGACAGGCACAGGTTTATTGTCATTGATGCTGGCGCAACGTTTTCCTGAGGCAAATTTTACAGCCATTGATATCGATGAAGCAAGTGTAAATCAAGCCCATATTAATTTTGAGAATTCGCCCTGGAAAAATCGGTTACAGGCAATAAAGGCCGATATCAGAGACTGGGAACCAGGAAAAATATTTGATGCCATCATTTGTAATCCGCCGTTTTTTGATAATCAATTAATTAGTGAAACAGAAGACAAACGCAGAGCCAGGCATACTATCACCCTTAATTTTGAAATATTATTTGAAAAAATAAACTCCTTTCTAAATGAGGAAGGCTTATGTTGTTTATTGACACCGGTTTTGCACCTCAATTCTATCAAAAGTATCACAGAAAAATATAATTTTCACATTCAACAATTCGTTAATATAGCATCATTTAAACATTCCAAATCACATTTAATTTCATTGCATATTGGGAAAAATAAAACAGAAAATAAGTTCAATGATTTTTTTATTTATGAAGAACAAGGTACATACTCCCCTGAAATGAAGTTACTGATGAACGATTTTTACTTAATATAACCCATTTAATTATAATTTAATGGATGCTTACAATAGATGAGGGTTTAAATTAATTCAGTAATTTCGAAATCTCTTATGCCTAAAACCAAATACATAGCAGGATTCATTATTTTAATTTGCCTGTTTTTCACCATCAACATCAGCAATGGCAGTTACGCAGGACAATTGGGATGCCTAAACAAAAGCCATCATGCGTCCAAACCACAGTCGGGAGATTCGGGTAAATTGAATGTAAAAAAATCCATAAAAATTATTGGTGTTGGCGATATGATGCTGGGGACCGATTATCCCACAGAAAGCCTGTTGCCCCCAAATGACGGAAAAGAGATGTTGCTGCCCGTTAAGGACATCATCAGCCGAGGCGATGTATCATTTGGAAACCTCGAATGCGTTGTATTAACCGGTAATGGTCCTGCAAAAAAATGCTCCAATCCAAAAGTCTGCTATACATTTAAAATGCCGAATCACTACGTTGATTACATAAAAGATGCCGGTTTCAACCTTCTGAGTGTAGCCAACAACCATGTGCAGGATTTTGGCAGTGTAGGAACCGCAAACACCACCAAAATTTTAAAAGAAAAAAATATCCCGCATGCCGGACTTGAATCGTGCCCCTACACCACATTTGAGAAAAATGGCCTCACCTACGGATTTGCAGCCTTTGCGCCCAATCCGGGAACCATCAAAATAAATGATTATGCAAACGCCAAAAAAATTATCAGTCACCTTGATTCCATATGTGATATTGTGATTGTGTCGTTTCATGGTGGTGCTGAAGGTTCGTCAAGAAGCCATATCACACGCAGCAAAGAAATATTTTTGGGTGAAGATCGCGGAAATCCTTATGAATTCGCGAGGGTGGTGATTGATGCCGGTGCAGATGTGGTGTTTGGCCATGGTCCACACGTTACGCGTGCCATTGATTTGTATAAAGAAAGGTTTATTGCTTACAGTATGGGAAATTTTGCTACTTATGGCATGTTTAACCTGGCAGGCATTAGCGGCATTGCGCCTATTGTAGAACTGGATGTAGATGCAGAAGGAAAATTTCTGAAAGGGAAAATACACTCAACAAAACAGCCCGGTGAAGGCGGTCCGGTAATGGATGAAAATAATGGCGCCCTAAAAGAAATAATTAAATTAACCGCCACAGACATTCCTGAATGTAAACTGAGCATCAGCGAAGACGGAAGCATCGAACCTTTGAAATAATTATTTAAAAAATGAAGAAATTTAACTGAACTTAAATTATATTTTTACAATAAAATAATTTTTCATTCTTTCATTTATTTATTCATTTAACAACATACCAAAAACAGTTAGACCATTAAACAAATAAACTATTCATTTCTGCAATCAATCACCCCACAAACCTCAGCCCTCCCTTAACAATTCCCACCTCCATATACTGCGCAGCATAAAGATCGCCATCGGCCTGAAAAGAATATTACTCCCTCATCTCTATTTTACAGGATAAAACCTGTTTAAAAACAACTGGTTTTAAATGCAGGTGTTTCCCGAAATTCACCATAAAAACATACAATAAATGCTGAATAATGGAATGCTTTTTAATTAAAACCACATCCATTTTCCCATCGTATAAATCTGCTTTGGGAAACATACGAAAACCGCCTTCTGATCGTTTTCCATTGCCTATGGTTACCATAAATATTTCACCTTCAAACACAAAATCTTCTGCCGTTATTTTTGCATAAACCGGTTTATATAAAAACATATATTTTGCAATAGGCAAAATATATTTCAATGCCGGAAACCTTACCTTACGGGCTTTACCGGCCACAAAAGATTCAAATCCGGTGCCGCATAAATTGTGCGCATAGATGCCATTAATATTTAAAATATCACAGTTAATAAAGGAATCTGATAATATTTTGTGTGACAATTCACCCGTTGATAAACGCTGAAATCCGGCTGCAAAATCATTGCCGCTGCCCGCAGGTAAAATGGAATAGGTATGTTTAAGACCTCCGTGGTTAATAGCCGCATGCAAGGTACCATCGCCACCTGCTGCAATGATGTGGGATGGTTGCAAGGAAGCCAATTCATCCGGTTTGCTAATTGTTGTTATTTCCAAACCATTGTTGTCAAATTCCTTAAGCCATGCATGGATTTGTGCTGCACTGTAGCGCCCCGAATTGGGATTGTAAAACAATACGGCTTTGCGTGGCATGGCTCAAAGATGCAGAAAATGCGAGGCATTTACTGCTGTAAGTTTTGTCAACTTTTTAAAAGTTGTCAAAACGTGTACCACCTGTCTGCCGTACCTTTGTAGCATGCTCGCCCTCGTAGATTTTTCCTTTGAATTTGCCGGAATATATTTGTACAAAAACGCCAACTGGCACATCAAACCCGGAGAAAAAATAGGGTTGGTGGGACTGAACGGTACCGGTAAATCTACCCTGCTGCGCCTCATTTCCGGCGACTACGAACTGCGGGAAGGCAACATGAGCAAACCTTCCAACCTGAAAATAGGGTTTCTGAACCAGGATTTATTGAGCATCGACTATCAGGATCCCTTGCTGGAAGTGGTTTTGCAAGGCAGGGCCGATCTGGCCGCGCTGGACAAGGAAATCAACCGCCTGCTGGAAGAAATTGAGCGCACAGCCGATGTGAATGCCATACAGCACCTCACTGAGCTGCAGGATCAGTTTGGCAACCTGGGAGGATACGACTGGCATGCAGAAGCCGAAAAACTGCTGGAAGGACTTGGTTTTAAAACTGAAGAACTGCAAAAACCACTCAACCTGTTCTCGGGCGGATGGCGCATGCGGGCCATGCTGGCAAAACTGCTGCTAATGCAACCCGATTTACTGCTGCTGGATGAACCCACCAACCACCTTGATTTACCTACTATTGAATGGATTGAAGATTATCTGAAAACCTACAAAGGCACGTTTGTTATTGTGAGCCACGACCGCCTGTTTTTGGATAACACCGTAAACCGCATAGCCGAAGTGGCGCATCAGCAGCTGTATCACTACAAAGGCAATTTCAGCGATTACCTGGAACAGAAGGAAGAGCGCGACGAAATGCTGCAACGCCGGTTTGATAACCAGCAAGATTATATCCGACAGCAAATGGCATTTATACGCCGGTTCAAAGCCAAGGCCAGCAAAGCCACTGCGGTACAAAGCCGGGTGAAAATGCTGCAGAAACTGGATAAAATTGAACTGAAGGACGATGAAAAGCGCGAAATGAACATCCGCTTCAACATCCGCACCACGCCCGGCAAAACCATTTGCACACTGAAAGATGTTAGCAAAAGCTACGATGATAGCGTAATCATACGTTCAGCCAATGCACAGGTTTTACGAGGAGATAAAATAGCACTTATTGGGGCAAACGGAAAAGGAAAAAGTACGCTACTGCGCATCATTTACGGATCTGAGCCGCATGGCGGTGTTATAGAACCCGGCTGGAACGTAGAAACATCGTTTTTTGCCCAGCATCAGTTGGAGGCGCTGAACCTGCAAAGGGATTTATTGAATGAGCTAGGCACGGTGGATGCAGAATACACAGAAGCAGAACTCCGTACGGTTTTGGGCTGTTTTTTATTTACGGGCGATGAAGTCTTTAAGAAAATAAAAGTACTGTCAGGTGGTGAAAAAAGCCGCGTGGCACTTGCCAAAACCCTGCTTACACGGGCCAATATGCTGCTACTGGACGAACCTACCAACCACCTGGATATGTTTAGTACATCCGTTCTGGCAGATGCCATTTCCCAATACAAAGGAACTTGCGTAATTGTGAGCCACGACCGAACATTTGTGAGCAATGTTGCCACTAAAATCTGGTGGATTGAAAATGGTATTTTACGGGAATATCCCGGCACATACGATGAATGGAATGAATGGATGCAGCGCCGCGGCCCGGAAACGCATATACAGGAAAACGAGACGCCAAAAACGAAACCTATAGTTACCAAAGATAATTCAGACGGATCTTCCGAGACTAAAAAACCGGGCAAAAACAGACTGCAGCAACTGGAACAGGAAATGGCTGAGCTGGAGAAACAAATGGAAACCATTCGCGCCGAAAAAACCCTGCACGAAAAACGATTGACCGATGAAGATGTAGCCGTGGATTTCGAGAAAATCAATGCCCATACCCAGGCGTACCAGCAGGCTGACACACAACTCCAAAAACTACAGACAGCCTACGATGCAGCCATGGAGCAATGGATTGCAGGAGCGGAGTAATCGTATTTACCATTATGTAATCCTATAAATTAATGCTGATTTCTATTTTTTACTGGTTTTGCGTTTTACTAATTTGTAAAACGATACAGTTGGGTGACAGTAAAATGACCTACTACTACCACGGCATGGAAAGACATTTCGCTGGTTAGGGAGTAACCCTCAATCCGCCCTATACACCGGATACCGGTTATGTGTGGGCTCGTAATAGGACGAATTTCGGTATACAAACATCCACTGGGCCCAGGCATCGGCTGCAAAGGCCTTATCTGCCGCCTTTTTCTTCAAAAATCTCTTTTTCAATACAGGGTCTGAAGCCAGTATTTCTGCCGCTTTATCGTCCCATACATAATCGCTGAAACCCTCTTTTTGCTGCAAAACCGCATCAAAAAAATTCCAGGCAAAATAGCTGTCAGGCGCCCGGGGTTCCAGCGTAGCTGCCAAAAACTGATAATTCGCCTGCGTAACCGGAATGAACCAATCCCCCTTCTTGATTTTAACAGGCACGATGGTATCGGTGGTTTTTACGTTGTAGTGCAAGTAATGGCCTTCGTAAGGGGTTTTAGCGGTTTCATATCCGTTGATAAAACTCACCCTCAGCTCCATGCTGGTATCCTGACCCACCTGTTTCATTTCGATGCGGTTCATTTTCAGGCGTTCCCAAACCTCGCCCCAGGCCCAGGGCAGTATATAAAAACGCGGCATCACCACGCTGTCTTTGGGCTTGAAATAGCGGTAATACCGAATATTCCGGCTCCAGGGTTTGGTGGTATCGTAATATAAACGTTTTTGGCCGGTTACAGCGCTGGTTTTGTAACCAAATTCAAACCCTTTAAACACAATGTTATCCCAGCGGCTTATATCCATTTCGTGGGCAATGTATTCCACCTGCCGGCCCTGCAATCTGCGGGTTTGGGCCCGTTTCAAATACTCACGCACAGCGATTGCGGTGCCATGCTCTTTGGCCACTCCGCGCAAAAAAACACGCATAAAATCGAGGGTTGATTCCACGCGCTTGGGGAAAGGTTTCAACATGTGGGTTTCTACGGTATAGCCAATGCAGTGATGCAACGCCGCAAATCCGGTAGCATAGCGGCCGGTTTCCCAAAAAGCGTGAATGCCGCTATCGGGAACGGTTTTCATGGTTTCCACATAAGGTGCAGTGGGCCAACCGGCTTTTTCCAATTCCGGCTTCAGGTAAGTTTCTACGTTGTGCAACAGCGGCCGCAACTGGGGCAACAACTTTTCGGGACGGGTATGAAAGTACGTGAGCGTATACTGATAATCGGCCCCATTGCTGGTGTGGTTATCAATAAAAAAATCGAATTTTTGGGCAGTGAAATACTGCGTGAAAGCGCGTGCGTTGCGGCTGTCGGCCTTGATAAAATCCCTGTTCAGATCCAGGTTGCGGGCATTGCCGCGAAAACCCTGATTTTCAGGCCCGTTTTGGTTGGCCCGTGTGCAACATGACTGCGTTTGGGAGCCATCAACGTTATACTGGCAAATGATTTGCAGGTCAATTTTATCCAATATGGCTTCATTCCCTTTATCCATGAGCAATTCCCTCACCAGCAGCATGCTGGCATCGGTTCCTTCCGGCTCTCCGGGGTGAATATTGTTATTGATGAGTACTTTTACTTTGGCAGAACTCACGCTGCTATTGATTCTAAACACATAAATCGGGCTGCCGCCGTCGGAAAGCCCGATGGAATCCAGCCTGCAGATTTTGGGAAATTGTTTCTGCACACTTTGGTACCATTCCACACATTGGTTGTAGGTGGCGGTGCGCTTCTTCCCTGAACCTTCGTAAGGCGTAACAAACTCATTTTTAAAAGCTGTCTTTTGCGCGCTGACATCCGGAATCAGGCAAAATGCTGTAAGAAAGCAAAGAAAGGAATACCTCATATCAACGAATGCGGTCCATGCTTTTCAGCAGTTTTTCATCCCGGCGTATGGCAGCCCAGGCCAGTGCTGAGAGTACTGCACAGGCAAATGGCCAAATACCGTGAATACTGGGATAAGAAGATATATCAGGTGCATCCT
>VHBA01000030.1 GCA_016872175.1 Sphingomonadales bacterium
AAAAACAAATAAAAACTTCTGCTAACAGGCGTTTGGCTCAATGGCGGGTTAAGTGGTTAATTGAACATTCTACCTCGCACCAACTTTTGTGGTGTATTGACAGTTTTGTACTCCGAAATCCGCCACTGCGCCAAGCGCCAAACCGTTGGCCCTGATATGATTGTGCGCAATGGTGAAGTACTAGTGGATCCGTCGAAAAGATCTGTTATGGATCAGTCAATTAAAGGCTATAAACGATTGTAACAGGAATCACCCATCGAAACAAAATTGCGAATAAAACAAATTATAAAAAATACATATAGGACATTAATGACAAGAGGAATGAAAGGCTGCTATGTTTACTTTACTGATAAAGAAACGGAACAATATTTTCGTTCAATATTAGAGGTCTAATTATGTAACAAAGCAACTTATAATTTCGTCCCATCCTTGTCTGCACTAATTCTGTTCGATTAAATAATTCCCTTAGCGGTTTTAAAATACATCATTCGCTATTTTATAATTCATTTTACAAATCCACCGCCACCGTTTATGGAATGAATATATCACCCCTACGAGGCTCAAACAACGCCGCCCCTGCGGGGCTAGGAGGATGTCAACCCTACGGGGTTTTGGGCGTTTAGATAATGATCAAATACCGGCAATTATTATGGAATTAATATTCCAGTGGGTAGAATAATACCCCAAAACCACCGTTCCATTTTTACACCCCCACCGCTACCTTTGCCCCATGCCCCATTGCATCGCCACCATCATCCTGCAATCCACCGCCAAACCCACCAACTACTGGCTGCCCATTTTGCTGGGTGCCATCATGGGAATAGCCCTGGCCTGGTGGCTGCGCCGCAGCAAATAATGCCGTAAAAGAAAAAGCCGTATTTTTGCAGCACAAATGGAAGAAGCTGCCAACGCCCCCGCAGCCCTCACAAGGGAAGACTTTCGCAAACAGGTACTCCACGATTACCGCATGGCCTGCGAAAGCCGACAGGCAAGCCTACTTGGCCGCAAAGAAGTGCTGACCGGAAAAGCCAAATTCGGCATTTTCGGCGACGGTAAAGAAGTAGCCCAGATTGCCATGGCCAAAGTGTTTCAAAACGGCGACTGGCGCAGCGGCTACTACCGCGACCAAACTTTCATGTTTGCCCGCGGCATGAGCTCCGTGCAGCAATTCTTTGCCCAGCTCTACGCCGACCCCGATACCGACCGCGAACCCGCCAGCGGCGGCCGAAGCATGAACGGTCACTTTGCCACCCGACTGCTCGATGAACACGGCAGCTGGCGGCCCCAAACCGACCGCCCCAATTGCAGCGCGGATATTTCGCCCACCGCCGGACAAATGCCACGCCTGCTGGGTTTGGCCCTCGCAAGCAAACTATACCGCGAAAACCCCGACCTCCACACCTACACCGATTTTTCGCTGAAAGGCAATGAAATCGCGTTTGGCACCATCGGCAACGCCAGCACCAGCGAAGGCATCTTCTGGGAAACCATGAACGCCGCCTGTGTAATGCAGGTGCCCCTGCTGATGAGCGTGTGGGACGATGGCTACGGCATATCCGTGCCTGCCAAATACCAGACAGCCAAAGAAAATGTATCGCGCCTGCTCAGCGGCTTCCAAACCGACAAATTCGGGCAGGGCATGGAAATATTTACTGTAAAAGGCTGGGATTATGCAGAGCTCTGCAAAACCTACAAAATGGCCGCCGATGTTTGTCGCCAAAAACATACGCCCGTGCTGGTGCATGTTACCGAGGTAACACAGCCCCAGGGCCACAGCACCAGCGGCAGTCACGAGCGCTACAAAAGCAAAGAGCGCCTGGAGTGGGAATTGGAATACGACTGCATTGCCAAAATGCGCGAATGGCTTATTGCCAACGAACTGGCTACCGCCGAAGAGGCCGATGCCATTGAGAATGAAGCCACACAAAGCGTCCGCGATGCCCAAAAAGCCGCCTGGACAGACTTTCTGAGTTCTATCAAATCAGAGGTTGCCGGTTTCTGCGACATCATCAATGCCATGGCTGCACAAGGCTTGGCCACGGCAGAGTTTGCCGAAATCAGCGCCGGTTTGCAAAGCAAATCCGATCCCCTGCGCAAAGACATAGGAAACGCCGTGCACAAGGCGCTGCGCCTCACCGCATCGCTGGATGCGGCACAAAAACAGCCCTTGCTGGATTACTATAACCGTTTTACCGAACTGAACCACAACCGCTACAGCAGCCATCTGCACAGCCAGAGCCCAAACAGCGCACTTTCCGTGCCCGAGGTTCCGCCGGTGTTTGGCGATGAAACCGTAGACGGCTATATGGTGGTGCGCGCCTGCTTCGATGCTGCCATGCAGCGCGATCCTCGGGTATTTGCCTTTGGCGAAGACGTGGGCAAAATTGGTGATGTGAACCAGGGTTTTAGCGGCTTGCAGGAGAAATACGGCGAGCTGCGTGTAACTGACAAAGGCATCCGTGAATGGAGCATTGTAGGCGAAGGCCTCGGCGCTTCCATGCGTGGCTTGAGGCCCATTGCCGAAATTCAATATCTGGACTACCTGCTCTATGCCCTCGAGGTAATGAGCGATGACATAGCCACGCTGCAATACCGCAGCAAAGGCGGACAAAAAGCACCCGTAATCATCCGCACCCGCGGCCACCGACTGGAAGGCATCTGGCATAGCGGAAGCCCCATGGGAACCATTATCCATGCAGTGCGCGGCATGCACGTGTGTGTGCCCCGCAACATGACCCAGGCCGCCGGTATGTACAACACCCTCCTGAAAAGCGATGAACCTGCCCTGGTGGTGGAATGCCTGAACGGATACCGCATCAAGGAAAAAATGCCCATGAACATGGACGAGTTTACCGTTCCGTTGGGCCGCCCCGATACCCTGCGCTACGGCGAGCACGCCACGCTGGTAACCTACGGAAGCTGCTGCCGCGTGGCACTGGAAGCCGCAGACATGCTGGCAGAACATGGCATTCGTGTGGAAATCATCGATGTGCAAACCTTGCTGCCCTTCGATGTGAACCGCCTGATTGTGGAGAGCTTAAAAGAAACCAACCGCCTTGTGGTGCTGGATGAAGATGTTCCCGGTGGTGCCTCGGCGTTCATATTGCAGCAGGTGTTGGAAAAACAGGGTGGTTACCGCTACCTCGACAGCGCCCCGATCACCATTACCGCACAGCCCCACAGGCCTGCCTACGGCACCGATGGCGACTATTTCAGCAAGCCCGGCGCCGATGAAATTTTCATGAAGGTATATGCCATGATGCACGAAACCGACCCGGTTACGTGGCCTGCGCTGCTTTGAGTTTTTTTCGATTAATTAATCGGTGATTCAGCCAAATAAAGAGGGCGATGACTGAGGTTTTATATAATAAAACCCAACGGTAGCTGTCTGATTTATAGGAATAAAAAATAATAACTACCAACAATAATATTATTCCGGTAGTAATAGAAACATATAATTTTAATTTATTTATATATTTTAGGTGGCCAAACAATGATATAATTAGCAATAAAAACCACTCAATAATATTAACTGTAATAAGCGATCCCATTTCGTAATAAACAGTATGATTAAATCCCAATATGTCATATTTTCTCAATAGATAAAAAAGCGGGTAATGATGGTATTCAAGTCTTTTGGCAGTGATGTTTTCATCCAGTGAATTCAGGTTAGAGAAATAGCGTGTTTGTATATTATTTTTATTGATAAATATTAAAAGCTTTTCAAGCAGTTCAAAATCTGCATCTGAATTAAATTCATAGGGATGAATTAGCAATACAATGATCCCATTAAACAGCGATTCTTTTTCCAATACTTCTATGGCTTTTTTAACCGAATAACAAGTAGAAGGAACATATTTAATTTTAGAATTATTTTTCGGACCAAATTCGTTTGCAGAAATGATTAAAAAATCAGACTTTTCAAGTGCTTTTAGTGTGTTATCATCATAGCCGTTCCAGGGTGGGGCAAAACAGCAGGGATAAATGCCTTTAGATTCTAGCAGGTGCTTGCCTCTTTGAGTTTTATCCCTTTGTTTTAAGTAGGACAGGCCTGTAAACTCATCATTTCCTTCTTTTTCATGCTTATATCCATGCACAAAAATTTCTGCGTACCGACTCCTGTAAATGGGATTAAGGGTGTCTGCAGGATTTTTAAAAGGAATAATTCCTACATTAATGGGTGTCTTATGTTTTTCAAATAAACGGATGATTCTTACTGTTTTGGAATCTGCAGAAACATAGCAGTCATCCATACGCACAATCAGCCGCAGGTTTTGGTTGTTTGCCAATAGCGTTTGGTTAAACACCAAACACATCAATAAGACCTTACATCGAAAAAACAATGTGTTCATGGAAATACTGAAGCAATATAACAAGGCATTTCCTGTTTTTTGGATAAAATGTATTTTATTTGAGGAACCATGAGATGTCGCGTATCCATATTCATTCTGTTTTTAGCCATTACCAACTTGCTTACCGCTCAGGAATCCATTAATTCGGGTGGCGGCTCTGCCACCGGCAGCGGTGGTGTGGTTACATTTACCACAGGGCAATCTACGTTTACTGTTGCCGACGGCGCCAGAGGCAGCAGCAGTGCGGGTGTGCAACAGGCATATGTTATTACCCAAACAGGCACTGCACCGCTAGTTTACGACTATCCGATAAAAGTATATCCAAACCCAACCGCTCATTTGTTGCAGATTGATATCGGCCATACAGCGGAGCATCGTTACGAATTATTGGATGCCACCGGCAAGAGGGTACAAACCGGTAACATAAAAAACGGCAAAGCCACGTTGAATATGGCAGAAACAGCACCCGGAAATTACCGGCTGATTATTTTTTATAAAAAAGATGTTCAACGAACGTTCAATATACTAAAGAATAGTATGTAAAATCTATCAGCAAAACTAAATCGTAATATTACGATAACTATTAAAAATAAATTAACATCAATCCTCTCATAAAAAAACTGGCATCGCAAACCGCTGTCTATGGTTTAACCACCATGGTAGGCAGGTTGCTGAATTTTTTGCTGGTTCCTCTCTACACGGCCACCCTGGGTAAAGTAGATGATTACGGGCAGGTGAACGTGATGTTCAGTTATGCCTCTTTCATCGCTGTGATTGCTGCTTTCGGACTGGAAACGGGCTTCTTCAATTTTGCCCGCAAAAAAGATGAGTACAAACCCGAAAAGGTATTTTCTACCGCGGTAATTGCCTTGTTGTGCTCAGGATTCCTGTGGTTGTTGCTGGGCAACCTCTATTCCGAGGGATTGATGAGCATGGCCGGATACCCTTCCAAACCCCACTACGCCATCTGGTTTACCGGCATCCTCGCCGCCGATGCAGTTTCATCCCTGGGGTTTGCCTGGCTTCGCTTTACCGAAAGGCCTTGGCGCTTTGTGCTGGTGCGTTCCATCAATATCGGGGTGAACATAGGGCTGAACCTTTTCTTTTTGTGGGGTTGTCCGCTGTTGCTCTCTAAAGGCTATACCTGGGTACATTCTATATACGATCCTTCGCGGTTGCTGGAATATATTTTCCTGAGCAACCTGGTGGCATCACTCATCACCCTGCCCTTGCTGGGCCGTGTATGGATCAACCTGAAATGGGGCTTTGATTTCGGCCTTTTCAAAAAACTATTCGCGTACAGTCTGCCCATGGTGATCGTGGGTTTGGCGGGTATGATCAACGAAACCCTGGACCGCATTCTGCTAAAACAAATGTTGCCCAAACATGGCGATTACGAAGCAGGTATTTACGGAGCCTTCTACAAGCTCAGCATGGTGATGACCTTGTTTGTGCAGGCGTTCCGCTTTGCAGCTGAACCTTTTTTCTTCAAGCAGGCAGAAAGCGACAAAGCGCCCCAAACCTACGCACAGGTGATGACTGTGTTTGTGTATGTGTGTGGTTTCATATACGTGTGTACCATTGCCTGTTTGCCCTGGCTGGCACCGCTGTTAATACGCAAACACATCTATTTCACCGATCCCCGCGGTATGCAAATTGTGCCCGTATTGCTCATGGCCAACTGGCTGCTGGGTATTTATTACAACCTGAGCATCTGGTACAAACTCAGCAATAAAACAATGCTGGGGGCTTCCACGGCCTTGTTCGGTGCGGCTATAACCCTGCTGGGCAATGGCATCTTCATACCGCATTATTCATTCATCAGCAGTGCATGGACCACCTTGGCGGCCTACGGCGGTATGGTTTTACTGGGCTTTTTCTGGGGGCAGCGGCATTATCCCATTCCCTATAAAAGCATGACATTGGTCAGCATTATGCTGTTTGCGGCTATTCTGGGCTACGTGGCGCTTGTTTATCAGGAAATTATTCCCTATATTGCATATCTAACCATCCCCGCTTACCTGCTTGCCGTGTGGCTGGCAGAGGCTCCCAGGAATGCTGCTCGTAAAAATCATTAACCGATCCGGCAACCCTTTGCCACAATACCAATCCAGCCACAGCGCGGGTATGGATTTGCACGCAAACCTTTCAGAACCCGTTATTTTGGCACCCGGCGAAAGGAAACTTATTCCCACGGGCCTGGTGATTGAACTTCCCGAGGGCCACGAGGCACAGATAAGGCCGCGCAGCGGACTTGCCCTGAAACATGGCATTACCGTCCTCAACTCACCCGGCACCATAGATGCAGATTACCGCGGTGAAATCAAGGTACTGCTCATAAACCTGGGACAGGAATCTTTTGAAATCGCCAATGGCGAACGCATAGCCCAAATGGTGGTGGCCCGGCATGAAACCGTGAAATGGATGGTAGCCGAACAACTCACAGAAACTGCCCGCGGTGCAGGCGGATACGGCAGCAGCGGCAAATAATCATAACCCTGTAAAATGACAAAATCCGGGACATGCCCGGACCTTGTCTGCTATGAAAACTTAATCTACCCCACACAATAAACCACCAGGGTTTGTAATTGTTTTGAGAAATTAAAAAATTTTTATGCGACCAAAATCACATAAAGACGCAGCTATTTGTTGCAACTTTGCAATATGATTAGGATAACATTGTTTTCTGCAGCAGTTTTTCTGGCATTGGGAGCTTGTTCGCAGCAACCCAAACAAGGCAAATCAGTGACGGTTGAAAACCTTAATACAGCCGCATTTGAGAGCCGCATGAAAAGCACACCCGCCAAAATCGTGCTGGATGTGCGCACCGATGAGGAGTTTAAAAGCGGGCATTTGCAGGGCGCAGTAAACATGAATGTAAATGATCCTGATTTTGCCGAACGCATCAAGCAACTGGATACCACCCAGCCGTTATTTGTGTATTGCCTTGCCGGTGGGCGCAGCGCCAAAGCTGCCGATATACTGAAAGATATGGGTTTTCCTGCCGTGTACAATATGGAAGGGGGCATTAGCCGCTGGACCTATGAAAACCGCGCCGTGGAAAGTCCTGCCGGTGCCATGGACAAAGGCTTGAAAAAGGCCGAATTTGAATCCATGATGGCCGGTATTAAAGATACCCTGGTTCTCGTAGATTTTTGGGCCAAATGGTGCGCTCCCTGCCGCAAAATCAAGGCATATTTGCCCGAAATAGAAAAGGAATTTGCCGGTAAGCTAAAGGTGGTTAAAATCAACTACGACGACAATCCGCGGCTGGTAAAGGAATTGTCGCTTGACAACGTTCCTTATCTTTTTCTGTATAAAAACGGAAAATCCCTTTGGCAGCAAAGCGGTTACATAGAAGCCGCAGCGCTGAAAGCGTCCATCAAAAGCAAACTTTAAGGTTGTTTTACAAAGCGGTAGGTGGCATTGGCACCGCTTAGCAGGTAAACACCGGGTTTCAGGTGGCTCACATCGATTCCATTATTGGCATCAGTATGGGTTGTCTGTACCATCTTACCCGTTATTTCCAATACGCTGTATTGCCCTGCTGATGGCACATAAAGGCGGTCCACAGCCGGATTGGGGAAAATGGCGGTTTGTTTTGGTTTTAAACCGCGTGCAGCGGTATTGTTGCAGGCCAGCGTGTTAATGCGGCTCCAAACCTTGTCAGCCAACAGAAATGGTACTTCTCCCAGTTGACCGGATGGAACATCACCCATGCGTATCCATACAATTTTTCGGGAAGGTGAAATACTGGCAATTTGTCCGTTTTTGCCAATGGCAGCGAACATATCGGCCGGGGCGTTTGGGATGAAATTGCCCGGAAAAACTGTCTGCAATGTAGGAACCATAAACGACTTTTTCCCATTCAGCCACCATAGGTAGCCATAGCTGAGATTCAGGGTTTGAGAAGTATTCACCGATTGTCTGGCAAAACCGGTATCAACAAGCTGCAGGCCGTCCCATTTAAAGCCATTTTGGGCAAGTAATCCCCAGCGGGCAAAGTTGCGCGCCTTACTGGCAAATACATTGTTGTATCCCGATTTAAACCATAGACCATTGATGCCTGTTTTGGAAGATAAGGATTGCTGAGTATACAAGTTCATGGTTGAGCCGGTGGCGGTTTCAATTACCTTATCCAGCAAGGTATATGGCGCATTGTGGTACGCCCATCGTGTGCCGGGATCTGCTTTGTAAATCAGGCAAGATTTGAGGGTGCAGTGGTTATCGGGCACGCCATCATCCAGTCCTGAGGTCATGGTAATCTGGTTTCTGATGGTGATGGCGTCTTCCTGAGCCGGTGTAAGGTTGCTCCAGCCGCTTCCCAGATAATCGGAGGTTTTGTCGGTAAGTAACAGTTTGCCTTCCTCTCGGGCTTTCCCTATCAGAAAAGAAGTAAGCGTTTTACCTGCTGATGCCCAGTACCAGGAGCTGTCTTTGGTGAAGGTGCCGAAGTACTTTTCCAACACAATTTTTCCGTCAACCAGCAAAATAAATGCCTTGGAATTTTCTTTGGATAAATATTGATAAAGACTATTAATGCTGTCTTTGCACCAGCCCTGAGAACCCGGAGAAAGGGTATCCCAAAAGGCCGTTTGGCTGATGGGTGGATAGTAGGTGTTTTGAGCCCTGCCGGCAATGGTTACCGATAACAGGATGAGAGTGAAGAATAACTTACGCATACAATAGATTGACGCAAATTCGGTAAAAAGGTTTAATGATGAAACAACTGGGCAGTATATCTGTTGCAAAACTTAGGTGTTGCCCAATCCGCTGTTTGTGGTTTTCTTTGCGGCAGCATGTATGAATTTCACGGCGATAAGACCCGCTATTTTGATCTTACCCGTAAGGTTACAGAATTTCATGTAATTCCGTTTCTGAAAGAAAAGAGTATTTACCGTGAAGGTATGCGCGTGCTTGAAATTGGCTGTGGTGAAGCAGGTGTGCTGAAAGCTTTTACAGACAAGGGTTGCACAGCGTTTGGTATTGAGCTTGAAGAATCCAGGCTGAAATTTGCCAGGGAATTTATGCAGGCTGAAATGCAGTCCGGAAAAGTTGCTTTTTTGAATAAAGACATTTACGATGTGGATGTTGAAAAGGAGATAGGCGCCACCTTCGATTTGGTCATTTTGAAAGATGTAATCGAGCACATTCCGAACCAGGAAAAGTTTATGCCCCAGTTACACAAATTTTTGACACCGGGTGGCAGCGTGTTTTTTGGATTCCCGCCTTGGTGTATGCCATACGGTGGGCATCAGCAGGTGCTGCCCGGCAAGCTGGTTTCGAAGTTGCCCTGGTACCATTTGCTTCCCGGTCCATTATATCCACTTGCCCTGAAATTGTTTGGTGTAAACGCCTCAGGTATCAATACCATGAAGGAAATCCGATCCACAGGCATTTCCATCAACCGCTTTCTGCGAATTTGTAAAAAAGCCTGTTTTAAAGAACATGCGCGCCGTTTTTACCTGTTCAATCCGGTGTATGAATACAAATTTGGTATAAAGCCACGCAGGCAAAACGTCATCATTGCCGCCATTCCCTGGTTGCGCGATTTTGTGACCATGGGCGTATATTTTGTGGTGAAACCATCTCTACCTGTAAACGAATAATTGTTATTTTTCGTTGTATAAAGCAGGGTAAATGGATGCCAGGTATTATATTTGCCTTTTAACAGCGGTCATGAGAACAGCCAAAATCATTTCTTTTTGTACCCTTTTTGTGTTGCTTGCACCCTTGCAGGCCCAGAAAAAGTTATTCAAGGGCAAGCCCATTGAATTTGGTGTTACCCTCGGAGCAGCCAACTACATGGGCGATTTGTCCAAATCAGTTGCTGTGCAGGAGTTTAACCCCATGGGAGGATTAATCTGCCGTTTTAACCTTTCTGACTGGGTGACACTACGCGGTAATGCTGTATTTGGACAAATCAGCGGCGATGACAAGAACTATGCTGATGTGGATGCTTTCCGCAAGCAGCGTAACCTGAATTTTAAAAGCAATCTCGTGGAATTCAGCGGTATAGTGGAATGGAATTTTAGGGGTTTTGGAGAAACACAGACTGCCAATCCGCATTCACCGTACCTGTTTGGTGGGCTGGGCGTTTTTAAATTCAATCCCAAAACGTTGTTTAAATATATGCCTACCGACCCCAAAGGTGCGGCACTTCACGGTGCTGACCTGCAGAAATACGACAACCAGTGGATTGAATTACAACCCCTGGGCACGGAAGGCCAGGAAACAACTAAACACAACGACCGAAGACGTTATGCACTCACGCAGGTTAGTATTCCCTTGGGAATAGGATATAAGCAGCAATTCAATGGGCTTTGGGCCTGGGGCGTTGAACTGGGTGTTCGCAAAACCTTCACCGATTATCTGGATGATGTGAGCTTGGATTACGTAGACAACCAGATTGTGGGTGGTAACAGCGGAGCACTGGCTGCAGCGCTGAAAGACAGGGGACCTGAACTTGGATATCAAAATTATGACAATGGCCTTGGTCGCGGAAATTCGGCCAATAAAGACTGGTATATGTTTCTAAACTTTACCATTACAAGAAAAATCGTAGGTGGTAAAACCGTTTGTTTCCAGTTCTAAAACTGGAAGAAAAAAAATTGCATTATTGCTCGCAACCTGTTTTGCGGCGGGTTCCCTTTTTTGCCAAAAATATTTTAGTGGCAGGTTTGAAATGGGTCTGGGAGCGGGCGTTTCAAACTACCATGGCGATTTGGAACACGGCACTTTTCTAAAACATTTTCATCCCTCAGGAATGCTTTTCAG
Source organism: Sphingomonadales bacterium (assembly GCA_016872175.1). Taxonomy (GTDB): domain Bacteria; phylum Bacteroidota; class Bacteroidia; order NS11-12g; family UBA955; genus RGEC01. Next base: position 11,130 of record VHBA01000030.1, read on the forward strand.
CCGCTACAACCTCAGCAGCTATTTTTCCTGGCGAAACCAGCTTTCATACTTAAAAACAAGCGGTTCGGATGCGGGTGTTAAGGCCTATTCCAGCCGCAATCTTAGTTTTCAGTCAGAAATATGGGAATTGAGCAGCACCTTCGAGTTCAATTTTCAGGCCTTCGGAACCAATGTAAATGATGAAACATGGACACCCTATTTCTACTCGGGTTTGGGGTTTTTTGTCTTCGATCCCACAAGGCTGGAAAATACAGATATTAACCTGCGCAAATTAAGAACAGAAGGCCAAAATAAATCCTATTCAAGGCTACAGCCCTCCATCCCCATTGGATTTGGCGTTAAGACCATGCTCAATCCCAAGCGCAACCGCGGTGTATGGATTCTGGGTGTGGAGGGCTGCTGGCGCAAAACCTTTACCGATTATTTGGATGATGTGGGTGGCTTGTATCCCGATTACAAAACCATGGTAGATAAACAAGGACTAGCATCTGCCCAGTATAGCCATGCCCAAACCCTTAACGGACAGCCATTTACACCTGCCGGAACCATGCGGGGAGATAAACACTTCAATGATTGGTTTTATTTCATCGGATTTACGGCATCTTACCGTTTTACACCCTTAATTTGCAGGTAATTTCCCCGTGGCAGAAAAAGCGCTATTAAACCAGATTGACCCCATCCGCATTCCCGAGCATGTGGCCATCATTATGGATGGCAACGGCCGCTGGGCAAAAAAGCAGGGTTTTCTCAGGATTTTTGGCCACCGCCAAGGCGTGGATACCGTTCGCAATGTGGTGGAAACGGCAGCCGAGATAGGGGTAAAATACCTTACCCTGTATGCTTTTTCAACCGAAAACTGGAGTAGGCCCAAGGCAGAAGTTAACGCCTTGATGCAGCTGCTGGTTGATAGTATTGAAAAAGAAACACCCAGGCTGATGCAAAACGGCATACGCCTCGAAACAATAGGCAATGTGGCGCAATTGCCCGCAGGCTGTAACAAAACCCTGTCTGAAACTGTTGAAGCTACCAAAGGCAATACACGCATGACTCTCATATTGGCTTTGAGCTATAGCGGGCGCTGGGATATTATTGAGGCAGTGCGCAAAATTGCCATCGACGCAAAAAAGGGTTTGATTGACCCCGAAACCATTGGGGAAGATGATTTAAACGCAGCCCTAAATACCGCCCGCTATCCCAATCCCGATCTACTTATCAGAACCAGCGGAGAACAGCGAATCAGCAACTTTTTATTGTGGGAAATTGCCTACAGCGAAATTCATTTTACCAAAGTGTTGTGGCCTGAGTTTTCAACCGAAGATTTTTACAAAGCCATTCTGGATTATCAAGGTAGAGAGCGTCGCTTCGGTAATACCGGCGACCAAATAAAACAGGTGGTATGAGGAGAATATTGCTGTTAATAATTTTGGTTAGCGTATTTTCCGGTATTGGAGCCCAAACAGCAGATACAGGCAGATTTTATAACTGGTATGCCTATAATTTTACCGAACCGCAGGAGTTTGTTATCAAAAATATTCTGGTGGAAGAGGCAGAAAACAAGCCTATCCAGAAATCACTGGTAGTGGTATATTCCGGGCTGAGTATCGGACAAAAAATCAAAATTCCGGGTAATGACATTCCCAACGCTATTGATAACCTCTGGAAACTTAGCTATTACAGCGATATTCAGGTGTTCATGCGCATCAATGAAGTGAATGGGGTAAAAAATGCTACCCTGAATTTTGTTGTGAGGGAACAATTACGCATTAATGGCCACCGATTCCCTGGGCTTAGCAACTCGCAGGCAAAGAACCTGAAAGATGAGGCAGGGCTTAAGCGCGGTATGTATATTACGCCCAACCTCATCAACAAAACACGGGTAAAAATTATTCAATATTACCGCGATAAAGGATACTACAATGCTACGGTAAAATTCAACCGCCTCCCTGCATCTGATGAAAAAACAGGCAAGCTCATGCCGGGTTTTGAGAATTTTGATATTGTTGTAGAAAAAGGCCCCAAGGTTAAGGTCTATGATTTTGCTTTTCATGGTAACGAAAAGCTCACCGATAAACAATTGCGCCAATCTATAAAAAAGCTGAAACGCAGGTATCACAAGGTTAATATTTTTGCTTCATCGAAATATATTGAAGGGAAATTTATAGAGGAAAAAGACAACATCATCACCCGTTATCTGTCAAAAGGTTTTAGGGATGCAAGAATTCTGAAAGACAGCATTGTGCTTATCAACCCCAAAAGGGTGGTGATACATGTTGATGTATTTGAAGGGAGTAAATATGTTTTCAGAAATATTGTGTGGAAAGGCAATACCAAATACCGAACAGGTTTTCTGGATACGGTGCTTGGCATTAAAAAGGGCGATGTTTTCAATCAGACCCAGCTTGAAGAACGGCTGGGCACCGTAAATACCACCGGCGTGCTGGACATTCAAAGCCTGTACATGGATGATGGCTATCTGTTTTTTCAGATGACACCGGTAGAAACAGGTGTTTATAATGATTCCATAGATCTTGAAATCCGCATCAATGAAGGTACTCAGGCCAAGGTTGGAAGGATTTCATGGACAGGCAATACGAAAACAACGGATAAGGTTATACTCAGGGAAATCAGAACCAAGCCGGGGGATGTTTTCTCCAGGGCCGAGATACAGCGCACCATGCGAGACCTCGCTGCAATTGGCCTTTTTGATCCTCAGCAGCTGAATGTAAATCCCAAACCCAATCCTGCAGATGGGACTGTAGATATTGATTATAAACTGGTAGAAAAACCCTCTGATCAGATTGAATTATCAGGTGGCTGGGGTGGCAATGCTTTTACGCGCAGGGCCACGCTGATTGGTACAGCGGGTATAACGCTGAACAACTTCAGTACAAGGCAGATTGCTCATCCTAAAAACTGGAATCCCGTGCCCACCGGCGATGGGCAGAAGCTGTCCATCCGCGCTCAAAGTAATGGTTCCAACTATCAGGGATATAATTTTAGCTTCACAGAACCCTGGTTTGGTGGCCGCAGGCCCAATTCTTTTTCGGTTAGTTTATTCAGAACAGTTAACGCCTTTGATTTTAGGCAACGAACTGATCCCAAACGGCAGTATTTCATGAATACCGGTATGAGTGTGATGCTGGGTAAACGATTGAAATGGCCGGATGATTTCTTCAACCTGCAGTATATCTTTAGTTTTCAGCAGTACAAGATGCAAAATCTTACCGGCGGTTTTTACGGTTTTCCGGGTGGTTTCAACGGCACTAGCTACAATCCCTCGTTGCAGGTTATTCTGACCCGCAGTTCAGTATCTGACCCTATTTTCCCAACAAGCGGAAGCACACTTACCCTGAGCGCACAGGGCACACCACCTTTTTCACTGTTTCGAAATACGGAAGTATCCAAACTTACCCAACAGGAGAAATATAAATGGGCGGAGTTTTATAAATGGAAGTTGGATATGGAATGGTTTACACCCATTACTAAAAAGCTTGTGCTGATGAACAAGGCCAGATTTGGTTTTCTGGGTTACTATAATAAGCAAATGGGTACTACCTTCTTTGAACGCTTTCAAGTGGGTGGTGCCGGTATTTTTGGGTTCAATATTGCTGCTGCTGAAATTATTTCACAGCGTGGTTACGACAACTATTCCATCTCTGCCACAGCCACCGGCAGTGAAGCAGGGGCTCCTATTTTCAACAAGTTCACTACAGAGCTGCGCTATGCAATCACTACAGGCCAAACGGCCACTGTTTATGGTCTTGCATTTTTAGAGGCCGGTGATGCCTGGAATAGCATGAGAAAGTACAATCCATTTCAGCTAAAGAGATCTGCCGGTGTGGGCTTACGTTTATTTATGCCCATGTTTGGGCTTATTGGACTGGACTTTGCCCATGGATTTGATTACCGCCAGGTGCCACGCAGTGGAAAAGCAGGGCAGGTGCACTTCTTCATCGGGCAGCAGTTTTGATGGTGGTTCTTCGTTTAATTGTTTATTTGTTTATTGGTCGTGAGAACTTTTTATAATCGTCATGCTGAGTTTATCGAAGCATGTCCCGTCCTGAAAAAGGTTAACGTTATTCAGGCATAGGCAAACTCTTGACGCTAAACAATTAACTTTTAACTAAACCAATAAACCAATCAGATATCAAATTTAATACCTTGAGCCAGTGGCATTTTACCGCTGTAGTTAACGGTATTGGTTTGTCTTCGCATATAGTTTTTCCAGGAATCGCTGCCGCTTTCCCTGCCGCCACCGGTTTCTTTCTCGCCGCCAAATGCGCCCCCGATTTCTGCTCCACTGGTTCCTATATTTACATTGGCAATACCACAATCGCTGCCGGCTGATGAAAGGAAGGTTTCCGCTTCAGACAGGCTCTCAGTGAAGATGGCACTGCTCAGCCCTTGCTTCACATCATTCTGCATGGTAATAGCCTGTTCGAGGGTGTCGTAGGACATTACATACAAAATAGGGGCGAAGGTTTCTTCCTGCACGATGTGGTAGTGGTTTTGTGCTTCGGCGAGGGTTGGCTGCACATAGCAACCGCTTTCAAATCCGTTGCCATTAAGAACTTTGCCGCCATATAATATCTTGCCTCCTTCGCTTTCCAGCTGGTTTATTGCGCGTGTATAGGCATTTACGGCTTGTTCATCAATCAGTGGTCCCATGAGATTGGTTTCCAGTAGCGGACTGCCGATGGTAACCTGGGCGTAGGCTTTTTTCAGTTTATCAACGAAACTAATATAAATAGAGCTGTGTATAATAACACGGCGTGTGGTGGTGCAGCGCTGTCCGGCTGTGCCCACTGCACCAAACAATACAGCGCGGAGTGCAAGGTCCTGATTGGCTTTTTCACTTACAATGATGGCATTGTTGCCACCCAGTTCCAGCAACGTTTTGCCCAGGCGCGCACCCACAACTTCGGCTACACGCTTCCCCATGCGGGTGCTTCCGGTGGCACTAACCAGCGCCACGCGCCTGTCCGCTGCCATTCGTTCACCAATCTCCCTATCACCTTGTAATATGCTGAAAACGCCTTCTGGCAGCTGGTTCGCTATGAGTACTTTCCTTATTATATGCTGCACAGCTGCGGCTGAGGCAGGCGTTTTCTCACTTGGCTTCCAGATGCACACATCACCGCAAACTGCAGCCAACACGGCATTCCAGCTCCAAACGGCGACTGGAAAATTAAAAGCAGATATTATTCCTACCACACCCAGAGGATGCCACTGTTCAAACATGCGGTGCCCCGGTCTTTCACTTTGCATGGTCAAACCATATAGCTGCCGGCTCAATCCAACGGCGAAATCACAGATATCTATCATTTCCTGCACTTCGCCCAATCCTTCCTGCAGGCTCTTTCCCATTTCATAACTTACAAGCGCTCCAAGATTCTTTTTTTGCTCGCGGAATGCTTCTCCTATTTGACGTACTATTTCACCACGGGCGGGAGCGGGCATGGCGCGCCATGCAGGAAATGCAGCTTCAGCGCGTTTCATCAAAGCTTCATACTCGGTTTCACCTGCATATACCACGGTTGTGATTTTTTTACCGTCTACCGGGCTGATTATGTCACGTGTTTCAGTACCCAATGCCGTGAGCCATTGTGTGCCTGTGGAGACACTTTCCAGTTGCGGGCTGATTCCCAGCGCTTTCAGTACGGGTTTTATGTCCATTATAATACAAAGTTAGTGTTTATAGGCTATTCAGCCATGATTTGAAGCAAAAATCAGCCATGATAAAGGGTTTTAAGGGGGTTAAATCCCTGAAATGCGGATAAAATGTGGATTACATCTATGTGTAAAATGACCAAAACACTTGCTACGAGGGGTTGTTCATGCCTTATTTAGCGGCACAACCTTTAATAAATAAAATATCATGAACAAATCAGAACTCATCGACGCAATCGCAGCCGGTTCAAAAATGACCAAGGCTGACTCAGGCAAAGCCCTTGATGCTGCTATCGACGCCATCAGCAAATCACTGAAAAAAGGTGACAGCGTTACCCTCGTAGGTTTCGGTACCTTCTCAGTAGGCAAGCGTGCTGCCCGCACCGGCCGTAACCCTCAGACTGGCAAGAGCATCCAGATCAAAGCCAAGAAAGTTGCTAAGTTTAAGGCTGGCGCCACCCTGGCTGCTACCGTAAACAAGTAATTCTTACTTGAAGAAATTTAATAGCCCGGATTTCCGGGCTTTTTTTATGTCTTATCTGCAGGCTTATTAATAATCAGGTAAATACCCGCCATGGAAAATAAGAGTCCCACAATCATGTTCCACGTAATGGGCTCATTTTCTACCAAACCCCATGCCACAGCTACCACCGGAATAATAAAAGTATTGGTGCTGGCCACCAATGCCGTTGTATGTTTAATAAGAATATTGAAAGCAATCATGCTCAGCGCGCTCCCCACAACCCCCAGTATGGTTAAATAACCCAGTGCGGTCCAGGCTTTATCCGCTGAAGTATGCCAGTGATCCATAATACCGGTCATCATCAAAACCATTAAATACAAGCTTCCCATAAAGAAAAAAGGATATGCCGTTTTCACCATGGGCGGCAGATGGCTCAACCTATGTTTAATCAGGTTAATATTGTAACCATACATCATGGCGGCGGCAGTTACCATGATTACACCCAACGGGCTAACCGGCTGACTTGAATGAAAGATGAAACCCGGTGCCAGCAAAATTATCGCACCAAGAATCCCAAGAACAACACCAATCAAACCATTACCGGTGAAGCGATCCTTGAAAAAAGCTACACCCAGCAATAGGGTGAACATTGGTGTAAAGGCATTCATTATGCCGCTTAGTCCACTGGGAATTAGGGTTCCGGCATAGCTGAACAAAAAAGCAGGAATGCCATTGCCTATAAGGCCTGACATAAATAGAAAATAATAATCACCCGATGTGAGCCTGATAGTGGTAGATTGTTCATCATTCTCTCGGGAAGGGCTGCTGCTGTATTGAAATATCCATGGTAACAAAACCAAACCCGCCAGAAACTGTCGCAGCCCCGCAACTTGTATGGGCTGGAAAACCTCTAAGCCCCTTTTTATAAGTATGAATGAGCTTCCCCAGATACCGCCAAGCAGGAAGATAATTAAAACAGGCCACCAGGATTTCTTCACACTGCAAAAGTAAAGTACACGCCATATTATCTTCCTCAGCAGATAAAATAAAATCTGACAAATACCTGAGCATTTTATACCGAAATTTGTTGTCTATTCTGTGATGAATCGTTTGGTTTGCACCATATTAATTTTGATATCCGGCCTCTCATATGTAGCTGCGCAGGGTATTGTGCCTGATGCTTTGATGTGCGCCGAAAAACAACATCTGCAGAACCGAATGCGTTTTCGTGTTAACCCCAATATTTATCACGGATACAATATTCACTACCACAGGCTCAATTTCCGTATCAATCCTAAGCGAAACGGATATCTCAAAGGTTCTGTTTTTAGTTATTTTACTATAGAAAAAGACGCAGACAGCATTGGTTTTGACATGAAATACTTCCTTAAGGCGGACAGCGTCAAGTATCATGGCGCAAATGTCCGCTTTACCCGTATTGCTGATATTTTATACGTGCACAAACCCGGTGGCTGGAAAACCGGCTCTTCCGATTCGATAACTGTATTTTATCAAGGAAATCCTGCAGTGTTTGGCGGTGGCGCCGGTTATTATGTGTATGATTTTCATGCCACCGGACCCATTGTGCACACCCTCAGTCAGCCTTATGGCGCCTATTACTGGTGGCCGTGCAAACAAACACTTTCCGACAAAATAGATTCGCTGGACATGGTGGTCAGCACCCATTCCGATTTCAAAGCAGCCGGAAACGGCCTGCTGGTGAAGGATCAGAAAATCAACGATACCACCCGTATTTTTCACTGGAAACACCGCTATCCCATTGCTACCTATCTCGTGGCCACAGCCATTACCAATTACGAAGAGTTCAATCAGCATGCCCGTTTCCATAACAGAACAGATTCACTGTTGGTACAGAATTATGTTTTCCCGCAAAGCAAAACAGAACTGTTGCGCGATGCTGAGCCCATTTTGCCCATGCTGCGCCTTTTTGACAGCCTGTTTGGTGAATATCCTTTCATGAAGGAGAAATACGGGCACGCTCAGTTTACCTGGGGCGGTGGAATGGAGCACCAAACCATGAGTTTTATGGTAAATTTTAGTTTTGATCTGATGGCCCATGAGCTTGCCCACATGTGGTTTGGAGACAAAGTAACCTGCGGCAGTTGGCGCGATTTGTGGCTGAATGAAGGATTTGCTACCTACCTGACAGCATTGAGTTACAGATACCTGAAACCCATGGAAGAATGGCTGGGTGTGATGCGCGACATTCGCGATGCTGTAACTGGAGTAGATGATGGCAGTGTATTTCCCAAAGATACTGTTCAGGTAAACCGCCTTTTTAGCGGACGACTAACTTATAACAAAGGCGCCTTTGTCCTGCATATGTTACGGGCAAAAATAGGGGATGCCGCTTTCTACAATGCCTGCCGCAAATACCTGAATGTAAATCCCAGGGCTTATTCATTTGCCACCACGCAAGACCTGAAAACCTTGATGGAGCAGGAATCAGGACAAAACCTGGATACGTTTTTTCAGCGCTGGTATATGGGAGAAGGATTTCCATACCTGAATATAAACTGGGTGCAGAAAGGCGCTTCCATGCAGGTAACAGTAAAGCAACGGCCTTCCCATCCTTCAGTACCTTTTTTCAAGGTTCCTGTACCCATTTATTTTAAGGGCAAAAACGGTGACACCCTGATTACGCTGTACCCGGAGAAACTGGAACAAACTTTTTCTTTATTGCTACCGTTTGCAGCTGATACCGCCATTTTTGATCCGGAAGTGGAAGTGCTGGCCAAAACATCGCTCGGCGGCATGAACCAGGATAAAACCATCAAAGACTGGGTGGTCATCAAGGGCAATCCGGTGAAGGGCGATAAATTGGAATTGGTAACGCTGAACATGAAGATAGAGAAAATGGAGATTTTCAATTTGAGTGGTCAAAAATGTATGGAAACCGGAGCTGATTTCTTGCACAGTCCGGGAAAAAACGCTATATTTGATATAAGTACCCTAGCCGCCGGTATGTATGTAACCAAAATCAAAGGAAGCAACCAACAAACTGCATTAACCTTTGTTAAATTATAAAATGAAAAACACCCTGTATATACTACTGACATTTGGCTTTGCACTGGTTTTCCAGTCCTGCAAAAAAGATCCCCCAAAACAGGAGGAACCCAAAGTTCAAAAAGGCCTTACCCTTACCGTGCTGCCAACCTGGGAAGGCGCCACCATGGTAACCGGTAAAATGCAATACAGCAAGCCCGATGGTGAGGTTCTTCAACTCCGCACCTGGGGTATGATTTTAGCCAAACTTTCCTTGGTAAAGGATGATAACACCCTCGTCTCCCTGGGCGATGGCTATCAGTGGGTGGATGTAGCCAGTGGCCGACTTTCTTTCAATTACCCTGATGCACCCGCAGGAACGTATAAAGGCATACAGTTTCAACTGGGTCCGGATTCAGCGGTAAACCACGGTGATCCCACCCTATGGCCTGCCAGTCATCCCCTAAACGCCAACCTGACAGGTTTGCACTGGGGCTGGGCCGGTGGCTATGTGTTTCAGGCGTTCGATGGCGAGTTTAAAGACAATGCATCCGCCACCGTTACCAAAGGTTTCTCTTTTCATACCGCAGGCAATGCATTTAATCAGCTGTTTTTCATGCCCTTTAATTTTGAGTTGGCAGGCACACCAAAAACCGCTGTGCTTGAGTTCAAAGCCGATGAATATTTCAAAAACCCAACCGAACTTCATCTAAAGGACAAAGCGGTTTCGCACAGTACCGGCAATGCCGAAATTACCCTGATGAGCAAGCTCATCGGCAATGCCGCAGACGCGTTTTCCATAAAAAGTGTAAATTGATATGAACAGAGGGTTTTACGGTATCTTGCTCATTATTGCGTCAGCGGTATTGTTCAATGCATGCCGCAAAGACCCGTCACTGCCCGAAGAGAAGGCGCCCTATACTGTTACTTACATAAACCCCAAAAGTATATTTCCTGATAAATATGGAATGCCGGCCTTGCCAGCCGACAACCCCCTTACAGAAGAAGGTGTTTATTTGGGCAGAATGTTGTTTTATGATCCTGTATTATCCATAGACAGCAGTATTTCCTGTTCCTCGTGCCATTCTCAGCAACATGCATTTGCAGATACAAAGCCCTATTCTACCGGCGTTTTTGGTCTAACAACCAACCGCAATGCCCAGCCCTTGTTCAACCTGGCTTACAGCCGTGTGTTTTTCTGGGATGGACGCCAGAAAACCCTGCGTGAACTGGTGCTGGAGCCCATACAGGCCCACAATGAAATGGCCATGACCTTGCCCTACCTTCGCAAGCGCCTTTCTGCCATTCCGCGCTACAGAGATGCCTTTCGCAAAGCGTTTAACAGCGAACCCGACGTCTTCAACATGACCCTGGCCATGGAGCAGTTTCTGCTTACCATCGTGAGTAAAGACTCCCGCTTTACCCAAATGTGGCCGGGCAATTTTAATATCCTTACCCAGGAAGAAAAAACAGGCCTGCAGCTCTTTAATGGACTTGTTGATGAAGATCCGGTAACGGGTGCACTGCGCGGTGGCGCTGACTGTTTTCACTGCCATGGCAGTGTATTTGCACAGGCCAATAATCCCAATTTCGGGGGCATTGCCAACAATGGTCTGGATGCCGTTATCACAGATAAAGGATTTGGTGGCATATCAGGCAAAAACATGGATATCGGCACATTTAAAACCCCATCATTGCTGAATATTAGTCTAACGGCGCCCTATATGCACGATGGACGTTTTGCTACCCTTGATGAAGTGATTGATCATTACAGCGATCATATTAAATTTACTTCGCCCAACCTTAACCCACAGATTAAGGTGCATGGGCCCAAACAGCGGTTGCTGGACCCACAACAAAAAGCCGCATTAAAGGCATTCCTGCTGACCATGACTGACACGGTGTTCATTAAGAACCCCGCCTACAAAAATCCTTTTAAATAGGTTTTAATAACCCAACACAGGTCCGAGCCAGCGCTCTGCCTCCTGCAATGTCCACCCTTTGCGGCTGGCGTAATCCTGCACCTGGTCCTTTTCAATTTTACCCAGTCCAAAATACTGACTTTCAGGGTGGGCAAAGTAGAAACCACTTACGGCTGCAGCCGGCATCATGGCCATGCTTTCGGTGAGGGCAATGCCTGCGTTTTCGGTAGCGTTGAGCAATTGAAAGAGGGTTGTTTTTTCGGTGTGCTCCGGACAAGCGGGATAACCCGGTGCCGGACGAATGCCGCGGTAATTTTCGCGAATCAGGTCTTCGTTGCTAAGGGTTTCGGTCTGCGCGTAGCCCCACCAGTGTGTTCGTACCTCGCGGTGTAAATATTCGGCGAAAGCCTCTGCCAGTCTGTCTGCCAGTGCCTTAGCCATAATGCTCTTGTAATCGTCGTTTTCCTTGTCGTACTGAGCCACTAACACATCGGCACCCAGGCCTGCGGTAACGGCAAAACCACCCAGATAATCAAATACGCCGCTGTCTTGCGTTGCGATATAATCCGCCAGACAAATATTGGGAATGCCGCCGGTCATTTTGCGCTGCTGCCGCAGGAAATGGAAGGTGTCCAGCACCTGTGTTCGTGCTTCATCGGCGTATACGGTAACATCTTCATCCTTGCTGCTTGCGGGGTAAATGAATATCACGCCTTTGGCCTGAAGGCTATTGTGCTGTATAATTTCATCCAGCAATTCTTGGGCATCGGCAAAGAGTTTGCGGGCTTCATCACCCACGATGCTATCCTGCAGAATAGCCGGGTAGCGCCCTGCCAGTTCCCATGTCTGGAAAAACGGCGTCCAGTCTATGAATTCGCGCAGCACCCTCAAATCCACATTGTCAAAGGTTTTTACCCCAGTGAATACGGGTTTTTCTGGAATATAATCTGTTTTTGCAGTTTGAAAGCGGTTGGCACGGGCCTCGTTCAGGGTAAGCAGTTGTTTATCGCTTTGCCTGCGGGCGTGGTCAGCGGCCATGCGCTCGTATTCATCGCGCAGTTGCTTTTCAAAACCGGGCTTTACCCCGGGATTAAGCAGGTTACCGGCCACAGGCACACTGCGGCTGGCATCAAGCACGTGCACCACGGGGTGTTTGTATTTCGGTGCGATTTTTACAGCGGTATGCACCTTGCTGGTGGTGGCTCCGCCAATAAGCAGTGGCGTATTCATGCCCAGGCGCTCCATTTCGGAGGCCACGTGCACCATTTCATCCAGGCTGGGCGTAATCAGACCGCTGAGGCCGATGATATCGGCACCCCATTCTCGGGCTTCAGCCAGGATTTTTTCGGTGGGCACCATTACGCCGATGTCTTTTATCTCGTAGTTGTTGCAGGCCATCACCACGCCTACAATGTTTTTGCCGATGTCGTGTACGTCGCCTTTCACCGTGGCCAGCAGAATTTTGCCCTGCGCCCTGGCATCCGGGTTGGCCGCCTTTTGGGCTTCCAGATAGGGTTGCAGATAAGCAACCGCTTTTTTCATTACCCGGGCACTCTTAACCACCTGGGGAAGAAACATTTTCCCTTCACCAAACAAATCTCCCACCACGTTCATTCCGTCCATCAGCGGACCTTCTATCACGTTCAATGGCTCGCCGAGTTTTTGGCGGGCCTCTTCGGTATCATCTTCTATAAATTCAGTAATGCCTTTGATTAAACTGTGCGTCAAACGTGCTTCTACTGTGCCTTTGCGCCATTCGGCCTCTTCTACCGTTTCTTCCTTCTTGGCTTTTACGGTTTCGGCAAAAGTAACCAGCCTTTCTGTGGCATCATCGCGGCGGTTCAGCAACACATCTTCCACATGTTCCAGCAGGGCTGGCGGAATTTCATCATACACCTCAATCATGCCCGCATTCACAATACCCATATCCAGTCCGGCTTTGATGGCGTGATACAGAAAGGCACTGTGCATGGCTTCACGCACCACATCATTGCCGCGGAAACTGAATGATATATTGGAAATACCGCCGCTAATACGGGCACCGGGCAGGTTTTGTTTAATCCAGCGGGTGGCTTCGATAAAATCTACCGCGTAGTTGTTGTGTTCGTCTATGCCGGTGGCAACGGTAAGGATGTTGGGATCGAAAATGATATCGTAGGCAGGGAAACCGACCTTTTGGGTGAGGATATCATAGCTGCGCTGGCAAACCTCAATTTTGCGTGCAAAAGTATCAGCCTGTCCTGTTTCATCAAACGCCATAACTACCACAGCAGCACCGTATTTGCGCACTTTTTTGGCCCGTTTGATAAATTCCTCTTCGCCATCTTTTAGGCTGATAGAATTTACAATGCCTTTGCCCTGCAGGCATTTCAGCCCGGCCTCAATTACTTCCCATTTGGAAGAGTCAATCATCACGGGCACGCGGCTGATATCGGGTTCGGAGGCAAGCAGATTAAGAAATATAACCATGGCGGCAGGCCCGTCGAGCATGCCTTCGTCCATGTTTATATCAATCACCTGGGCCCCGTTTTCAACCTGTTGCCTTGCCACATCCAGTGCCGAAGTGTAATCACCGGCAAGAACGAGTTTGGCAAATTTGCGGCTGCCGGTAACATTGGTGCGTTCGCCAATATTCACAAAATTGGTCTCTGCGGTAAGGGTAAAGGGCTCTAAGCCGCTGAGTCTGAGGGTAGGAACAATGTGCACGTGCCGTAAAATTGAGATGCAAATTTCGGGTTTTTCAATGAAATTCTATTATATTCAAAGGAATGCCGTATCTTTGTGGAATAAATGGGGTTGCATTTCCCTGAATTTCTTACACAACGATATCTGCCACACCCCGCATTCAAACCGTATTAATGACTACATTTAAAAAACTGGGCTTAGACCCTGAAATTCTGCTTGCCCTTGATAAACTGGGTTTCGAAACGCCCACTCCGGTGCAGGCTCAGGCCATACCCGCATTGCTGGAAGAAAACACCGATCTTGTTGCGCTGGCCCAAACCGGAACCGGCAAAACAGCTGCCTTTGGACTTCCTGTACTTCAAAAACTGGAGTTTTCCGGTTTTACCGAAGGATTGATACTTGCACCCACACGTGAGCTTTGCATGCAAATCTCCCGCGACCTGGAAACGTACGCTGCTTTCAAACCTAGCGTTAGCATCGTGCCTGTGTACGGTGGTGCCAGCATCCGCGACCAGATTTCGCTGCTGAAAAAAGGCGCCAATGTGGTGGTTGCCACCCCCGGTCGTCTGATTGATTTATTGGAAAGAAAGGCCGTTCACCTGGACCAGATCCGTGTGATTGTGCTGGACGAAGCCGATGAAATGCTCAATATGGGCTTTCAGGAAGACATCGACCACATTCTTTCGCACGCTCCCAAAGAAAGACAGACCTGCCTGTTCAGTGCCACCATGCCGCCCGAAGTGCGCAGCATTTCCAAGCGCTACATGCACAATCCCCGCGAAATTAGTTTGGCGGCCAACACCTCAAATGCCAATATCGAACACCACTATTACGTGGTGCGCGAAAAACACCGCTATGAGGCCGTTAAACGTATTCTGGACGTAGTTCCGGATGTATATGGTATCTTGTTTGCCCAGACCCGCAGTTTGTGTCAGGAACTGGCCGAAAAGCTGATTCACGATGGCTACAATGCCGACTCCCTGCACGGCGATCTAAGCCAAGCACAGCGGGACAAGGTAATGGGGCGTTTCCGCAACAAAAACCTGAATGTGTTGGTGGCTACCGATGTGGCTGCACGCGGCATTGACGTAAGCGACATTACCCATGTAATCAATTACAGCATACCCAACGAACTGGAAGTATACACCCACCGCAGCGGAAGAACGGCGCGTGCAGGTAAAAAGGGTATTTCTATCAGCATCATTGGGCAGCGCGATTTACAGAAAATACACCGCCTGGAAAAAATAACCAAGGCGCACTTTACCCAAATGCAGGTACCTGCCGGCGATGATGTGGTAAGGGCCAAATTTTCTCATTTTGTGGATGAACTGGCAGCGGAAGAACCCGATCAGCAAAGCATTCACGCCTATCTGAGCATTTTCTATGAGAAAATGAAAAAGATTACCCGCGAGGAGCTCATTGAAAAACTGGCCAGCCTGGAATTGCGCAAGTTTATTGAATATTACGAAGGTGCTTCAGACATTAACGATTCGTCTTCTGGTCGCAGAGAACGCGGCAAAGAAGGCGGAAACGGGCAGTTTCAGAAGTTTTTCCTTTCGGTTGGGGAACTGGATGGTTTTGATAAAAAGATCATGCTTCGCTGGCTGAACGATTGCGGCCTGGGTAATGTGGATTTTGGCAAAATCAGAATTCACCGCACCCACACTTTTGTAGAAGCCGATCAGGACAGCACCCAGCGGATTATGGACACCCTGAACAAGGAAAAAGTGAATGACCGCAGGGTGCGTGTGGAATTGCAGGGCATGTCGGAAGATGGTTTCACCAAGCGCAAAAAGCCCGGTGATAAAGGCAAACCCGGCGAATACGGCAAGCGCGATTACTACAACAAAGGCAAAGACGGCGGCGGAGACAAAAAGAAATTTAAAAAGCGCTACTAAACAATAAGGGCATTGCCCTTGTTAGTTTAGTGTGAAACATTTTGTTATAGCCGGCGGAAGCCACGGAATTGGTCTGGGGATTGCTCAGCAACTGCTGAATCAAGGACATAAAGTAACCTGCATCAGCCGCACGGCCCCCGGAATCAGTCATTCGGCATTAAGCCTCATCACCTACGATTTTTCCCAAACTGCGGAAATACCCGGCATTGAAGGCCCCATAGACGGCGTTGCCTATTGCCCGGGGAGCATAAACCTTAAGATGTTCAGGAGTTTAAAGCCGGAGGAATTTCAGCAGGATTTTGATTTGAATGTGATGGGTGCGGTTCGTTTATTGCAAAAACTACAACCCGGATTAAAAGCCGTGCAAGGTTCATCTGTCGTGCTTTTTAGCACGGTAGCCGTACAACAGGGCATGGCGTTTCACAGCAGCATTGCCGCGGCGAAAGGCGCCATTGAAGGATTGACACGCAGCCTCGCAGCT
This sequence comes from Sphingomonadales bacterium, assembly GCA_016872175.1. Taxonomy (GTDB): domain Bacteria; phylum Bacteroidota; class Bacteroidia; order NS11-12g; family UBA955; genus RGEC01. The sequence goes on from VHBA01000030.1 coordinate 27,255, forward strand.
GAATGGGCACCATCTATTCGGGTGAATGCGATTGCACCGAGTTTGGTGGAAACGCCGTTGTCTGCCAAATTGCTTTCCAGTCCCGAAAAGGCCGAAGCATCCGCCAAACGGCACCCGCTGGCCCGTGTGGGCAAACCCGAAGATATTGCCTCACTGGCAGTATTTCTGCTGGGCGAACAAAGCGGCTGGATTACCGGCCAGGTGATGGGCGTGGACGGGGGAATGTCGGTGCTGCGATAGATTATTTTTTACTTAGCGAAAGTTTGGTAGTTTGTATATCTCCGCTCGGATAGGTGGTGGAATTATACCAGACCTGTTTTGTTTTTTCGTTGGTTTGAATTTCATAGGTGAAAGGGTCTTCACCGGTTTCAGTAATGATGATTTTTTCGTCTTCAACCTTCCAGGTAAAGTTGAATTTTTGGTCAGTAGTACCTACGATCTTTATTTCAGCATTTCCGGTTCCGCCTTCAACAAATGTGAATGTGCCGGCATTGGTTGCCACATCAGGAAAGGTTTGTCCGCTGCTGGTGTAGGTTCCTTCATACTTGTCAATATTCCACGTGCCCTCGAGTCTTTTTGTAATTTGTTTTTCTTTGGAGCATGAAGCAAAGATGAATGCTACTGCTGTCGTTAAAAGGTAAAGGTGTTTTTTCATGGTTTTAAGGTTAATGATATCAAAATTAGTAAGTTATACTTGAAAAAAACAAATTTTACATGGTATGTTTTTATAAAATGCACGTCAAATTCCTTACAAATCATCGTATTTTCGCTCCATGAAACTCACCGTATGGGGGGCCGCCCAACAGGTTACCGGAAGCAAGCACCTGCTGGAACTCCCGGGTGGCACCCGTGTTTTAATTGACTGCGGTCTGGATTATGAAAAACGCAGTGAGTTTGAGGAGCGCAACAGCCGCTTTCCATTCGATCCTAAAAGCATTGATTTACTGATTCTGACCCATGCCCACATCGACCATAGCGGTAACGTACCCAACCTGATTCGGCAGGGTTTTGACGGCCATATTTTGTGTACCCCGCCCACGCTGGAACTCGGCGATTATCTTTTGCAGGACAGCCTAAACATTCAGCGCATGGAAATTGCCGCTAAAATGAAATCACTGAAGCGCAAGCATGGCAAAAAAGGCAAACATTACGGCGGCAGCGAGCCACAGCCCTTGTATTCACGCAAGCACATAGCCGATATGATGGACATGGCCCTGCTGATGGAATACGGGCATCGCTATGAATACAACGAAGAACTCAGTGTGGAGTTTCTGCAGGCAGGACACATTCTGGGAGCCGGAAGCGCGGTGCTGCATGTGAAAACCCATGATGGCGTTAAAACCATTGGATTTACGGGTGATTTGGGCAATTACCAGAGCAAACTGGTCCCCGATCCGCAGCCCATGCCACAACCTGATTACATCGTAAGCGAAAGCACCTACGGTGGACGTAATCATACGGTTTCGCCCATGTGTGCCGAAGATGAAATCTTGAAGCATGTGCAGGAAACCTGCGTAGAAAAGGGCGGAAAACTTGTGATTCCCGCTTTCAGTGTGGGACGCACACAGGCCATTATTTTCACCCTGAATCAGCTTTTTAGAAGCGGCAGGTTGCCGAACATAAAAGTGTTTACCGACAGTCCCCTGGCCATTCGCAGCACATCTGTTTATCAGCACAATGTAGACCACCTGAATGAAGAGGCGGCTGCATTTCAGAAGTCATACGGCTCACTCTTTGATTTTCCGCTGCTGAATGTGGTGGAACATGAACGGGAAAGCGACCTGCTGAGCGTGCTGCCCGAGCCCTGCGTGATTATCTCCGCGGCAGGCATGGTAGAAGGCGGCAGGATACAAAAGCACGTGAGAAACAATGTGGGCGACGCCCGCAACACCATACTCATAGCGGGTTTTTGTGCCGAAGGAACATTAGGACACCGTTTGTTGCAGGGCCAGAACTTTGTGGAAATTAACTACAAGCA
>VHBA01000031.1 GCA_016872175.1 Sphingomonadales bacterium
ACAGACTCGGCTGGAATTACCTGGGCCGAAATACGGCCTCTACTTTTGTAAATCGTTACCTGCCGTTCTCCAATAACCTTCAAAAAGATGCCATCATAGCGGCCAATTCCATGCTAAGAAATCAGGCTGAAATTGAAGGTGCCCACTGGTCACTGCAGTATACTACCCTGTTGAGGGGAAATAAAAATTTCTTTGGTCAGGGACCTGAACTGCGCAATGTGCAAACCCATACATTGTTTCATCGCAGAGACATCGGCAATGCATGGCAATTGAGGCTCACAGCCGACAAAAAACTGCATAAAAACCAATCGGCAGTGCAACCTGCCAATAATTTTGCCTACAATGGACTTTCTGCTGAACCACAGATTTTATGGCAGCTGAATACCCGCATGCGCATTGCCTTTTTGGGTAAGAAAGAATGGACTGATTCTGCCAATGAAAAGCGTCTTGCTGAAAGAAGTGAAGTTGCCGCTGCCGTAACCCGCAGCATTGGCAGCACTGGCATGCTGGATGTGCGTTTCACGCGCATTGACTTTACCTATAATGCGCAACCCAACACCGCATTGGCTTTTGATGTAATGCAGGGTTTTACACCCGGAAGGAATTATCGGTTTAATGCTGAAATTCGGATGTCGGCCGCCAATAATGTACAGATTCTGCTCAATTACGAAGCCAGAAAAACAGCAAGTGTGGGCATTATACACATTGGAAGGGCAGAAGCGCGTTATTTATTCTGAGGCGAAATAAAATCCAGGGTTTCCCTGATTTTGGTATAACCGGCACGGGTTATGGCAGATTTTCCAAACTGTTCTTCAAATGCATATGCATCCATGTTTTGCCACGCCTTCAAATCCCGGTTTATCCAATCACCTGCATCAAAACGGGGCTCTGTGTGGGGCGTTGAAAACTGGTTCCAGGGGCACACATCTTGACAAATGTCGCAGCCAAAAACAAAGCCTTCCATTTTCTGCTGAAAGGCTTCCGGTATATCGCTTTTTCGTTCAATGGTGAGATAGGAAATACATTTAGTTGCATCAATTACACCATCCTGCACAATGGCTTGGGTAGGGCAGGCGTCAATGCAGGCTGTGCAGGTGCCACAGTGGCTGCTTACGGGAGAATCAGGCTCCAGTTCAAGGTCGCAAATGATGGTGGCAATGAAAAAATAAGAACCCACGCCCTTGCGCAACAGCAAGCTGTTTTTGCCCGTCCATCCCAGTCCGGCCAGTGTAGCCCATTGTCTTTCCATTACAGGCGCACTGTCTACAAAAATTCTGCCTTCAAAAGGTCCTAATACTGTTTGCAGTTCTGCCACCAAATCATACAATTTATCTTTGATAACGCGATGGTAATCTTCGCCCCAGGCATATTTGGCCACTTTTGGTGCATTCGTATTTTGCCGTCCGTCGGGATAATAATTGTATAAAAAACTAATAACAGTTTTGGCGCCGGGCACAAGTAACGTAGGATCAAGGCGCTTATCAAAATGGTTTTCCATGTATTGCATGGTACCGTGGTAACCCTTTTCCAGCCAACTTTTCAGCCGGTCTTCTTCTTCGGTCAATTTTCGCGCAGCGGCCACACCTACAGCGATAAAGCCATATTTGTCAGATAGTTTCTGAAGGTGTGATTTTAACGCAGCGCCTTGCAGCATAACGTTATTTTTTCAGTTTGTCGGCAAATAACTTCCGGAATTTGGCCGCTTTTTCGCCCACAACCGCCACGCAATAAGGCTGATCGGGATTGTTGGTGTAATAATCCTGGTGGTAATCTTCTGCAGGATAATAGCATTCCAACTGCATAATTTCCGTTACAATAGCATCCTCCCACAGTTTGGCTTCTTCGGCTGCCTCTCTGCTTTTCAGAGCAATTTCCTTTTGGGCTTCATTGTGGTAGTAAATGCCGCTGCGGTATTGCGTTCCAACATCATTTCCCTGTCGGTTTAGGGTGGTGGGGTCGTGAATGCGCCAAAAGACTGTTAGGATTTCAGCATAGCTGGTTTTGCTGGTGTCAAAAACAAGCTGCGTTACCTCGGCGTGTCCCGTTAGACCCGAACAAACTTCCCTATACGTTGGATTTTTAATCTTTCCATTGGCATATCCACATTCTATGCTTACAATGCCCTCCATCTGTCGGTAAACGGCATCAAGACACCAGAAACAGCCGCCGGCCAGTATTGCAGTATCAGTATTCATATTTTCTTGTTTTTGTGAATTATTTTTCGTATATTCCTGTTTCGCGCGTTTGCCGGCACAACCTGTCGCCATAAGCAAACCAATCCAAATCCATAAATGTTTAGCGCCCATGAAGTTTTGTGTTTAGGTATGCAACTCCTGTGCCCATTATTACGCCTGCCAAAACGTCGGTAGGAAAGTGTTTGCCGGCTTTTATGCGAAAAATTCCTGTTCCAATACTCAGGACTGTTAAACCCAGCGTAATGCCGGGTCTTCTGTCTTTTATAGCCAAACTCCTGTCATAGAAATAATGGCTGGCAGCCATACAGGCTGTGAGGGAGGTGTGGCCACTGAAAAAACTGTAAGCATCATCTTTTTTTCCGTCTGAAAATCCGCTCTCACTGGCATATGGCCTAGCCCTGCGGGCGAGCATTTTGGTGGTTTGGGTAATATTCCATGTCATCCAAAGGTTTTGAGTCATCAGCAATCCCGCTGTGTTTCTTTCTGCCGTTTGCCTTTGTGAAACACAATACAGGGCAAGCAATCCAGTTGCGGCAAAGGTGATGTCGGAGGTGCGCGCGTAAGCAGAACTAAAACGCAACGGTGCCAAGCGGTCAATTCTTCTTATTTTCCAGTAATGTATTTCATTGACTGATATTTTTTCTTCCAGTTTCAGGTTTATGAAACTGTGAACTGCCAAACCGCCATAAATCCCTGCCTCTTTGCCTTTGCTGATAATTACAGATGGTTGAGATACTACAGGATTTGAATGTAGAATCAGTCCAAATAACAGAATGATTGTCAATACAGACCTGATTTTTTCGAGTCCTAAGCCGATTGTGGAGAAAGTGGGCATCAAAGCATCAACAATTAAAGGTAATTTTGCCGCTCCGAAATTAGCAGATAAAACCCATGAATAATCAGGAAATCATCTCTAAAATTAAAACAGCCGCTGCTGCTGTTTATGAAAACCTAACTACCGAAGAACTTGTAAAAAAAGCCCTGGAGCGCAATGAGGGTAAATTAACCAACACCGGAGCCCTTGCCGCAGACACGGGCGAGTTTACCGGCCGCAGTCCCAAGGATAAATTTACGGTTAAAGATGCAACTACCGAGGATGTGCTTTGGTGGGGAACGGTAAACCAGCCATTTGAAAGCGATAAATTCGACAACCTTCTCAACAAAGTGGTTAACCACCTGGGCGGAAAAGATATTTTTGTGCGTCATGCCCATGCATGCGCCGATCCTAAGTACCGCCTGCATATTCGTGTTGTAACGGAAAGCGCTTACCAGAATTTGTTCGCCAAGCACCTTTTCCTGCGTCCTACGGCTGAGGAAATTGCCACAGCACCCACCGAATGGCTTATTCTGGCCGCTCCATCTTTCCGTGCCAATCCGGCTGAAGACGGTACACGCCAGCACAACTTTACCATCGTGAATATGACCCGCAAAATCATCCTGATTGGCGGTTCCGGCTATACCGGTGAGATTAAGAAAGGTATTTTTGGTGTGCTGAATTATGTTCTGCCCCATGAACACGGTGTGCTGAGCATGCATTGCAGTGCCAACATAGGTGCCAAAGGCGATACTGCTGTATTCTTTGGATTGAGCGGTACAGGGAAAACCACGCTCAGTGCCGATCCCAACCGCAAGCTGATTGGTGATGACGAGCACGGCTGGTCTGAAAACAATGTTTTTAACTTTGAAGGCGGTTGCTACGCCAAATGTGTGAACCTGACGGAAGAAAAAGAACCCCAGATTTGGAATGCCATTAAGCCCGGAGCACTGGTGGAAAATGTTCGCTTCTTTGAAGGATCCAACACACCCAATTATGAAGATATTTCGGTAACAGAAAATACCCGTGTGGCATATCCTATCGATTACATAGACAATATTGCCGTTCCTAGCATTGGTAATGCACCTCAGAATATTTTCTTCCTCACAGCAGATGCGTTCGGTGTATTGCCTCCCATCAGCAAGCTCACCCCGGGTCAGGCTATGTACCAGTTTATCAGCGGTTATACTGCCAAGGTAGCGGGTACCGAGGCCGGCGTAACGGAGCCACAGGCAACCTTCTCAGCTTGCTTTGGACAGGTATTCCTGCCACTGCATCCTACAAAATATGCCGAAATGCTGGGTAAAAAACTGCACCAGCATCCCAACGTGAATGTGTGGCTGGTAAATACCGGTTGGACCGGTGGTCCTTACGGTGTGGGCAGTCGCATGAAACTTTCCTACACCCGCGCCATGATTACCGCAGCGCTGAAAGGCCAGCTGGATGGTGTTCCCTTTGAAAACCATCCTGTGTTTGGCTTCGCCATGCCCACAAGCTGCCCCAATGTGCCCGCCGATTTGCTCAATCCCCGCAATACATGGGATGACAAAGGTGCGTATGACAAACAGTGCGAAAAACTGGCTGAGTTGTTCAATGCCAATTTTGCCAAATTCGCCGATGGCGCCAGTGATGAAATCAAGGCCGCAGCCCCTAAAATGAGCGGTACAGCATAATTTTGAGCATATTCAATCTTGAAATGGCGCTTTCGGGCGCCATTTTTCATGAACAAAAGTCAGCCGTCCTTATCTTTGTAACCGTTTATGCGCAGTAGCTTAGAGATAAAACAGCAGTTTCTCAACTTTTTGGCTTCCAAAGGTCACCGGATTGTGCCTCCAGCTCCCATTGTGGTTAAAGGCGATCCAACCCTGATGTTTACCAACGCCGGAATGAACCAGTTTAAGGATTTCTTCCTGGGAAATGCCGTGGCGACTGAAAAGCGGGTGGCCAACAGCCAGAAATGTTTGCGCGTGAGCGGTAAACACAACGATCTTGAAGAAGTAGGGCACGATCACTACCACCATACCATGTTTGAGATGCTCGGCAACTGGAGTTTTGGCGATTATTTCAAAACCGATGCCATCAACTGGGCCTGGGAATTGCTCACTGAGGTTTATCAGCTGCCCAAAGAGCGTTTATATGTAACGGTTTTTGAAGGCGATACTTCCAGCAACATCGCTTTTGACCAGGATGCTTTTGATACCTGGAAGCAATTTTTACCCGCAGACAGAATCATCAACGGCAATAAAAAAGACAACTTTTGGGAGATGGGCGATACCGGCCCCTGCGGCCCCTGCAGCGAAATTCATTTCGATATGCGTGAAGATGCCGATCGGGAGAGGGTTTCAGGCGCAACACTCGTGAATACCGGAGATCCCGAAGTGATTGAAATCTGGAACCTGGTTTTCATGGAATTCAACCGCAAAGCCGACGGAAGTTTGGAAAAATTGCCTGCACAACACGTGGATACAGGAATGGGTTTTGAGCGTCTTACCCGCGTTATCCAAGGTAAAAAGAGCAATTACGATACCGATATTTTCAGCTTTATCATTGATGAAACTTCTGCCATTGCAGGCATAAAGTACGGTGCTCCAGAAGCATCTGATATTGCCTTTCGCGTAATAGCCGATCATAGTCGCGCCGTGTCATTGTGTATTGCCGACGGACAGCTTCCTTACAATACCGGTGCGGGTTATGTGGTGCGCCGCATTCTGCGCAGGGCCGTGCGTTATGGCTACAGCTATCTGAATCTGTCTGAGCCATTTTTGCACAAATTAATTCCTTCACTGGCAGCTTATTTTTCGGCATCTTTCCCTGAGCTAAAAGCCCAGCAGGATTTTGTAGCCCGCGTCATCAAAGAGGAAGAAGCTTCCTTCTTCCGCACCCTCAGTACTGGTCTGGGTTTACTGAACGATTATTTTGATACCAATAAAGGCAAAGATGTGAGCGGAACCACCGCATTCGAATTATACGATACCTATGGTTTCCCGCTGGACCTTACCGAACTTATTGCCCGTGAACGTGGATTAAATACCGATATACAGGGCTTTCAGACCGAATTGAATAAGCAAAAGGAGCGAAGCCGTGCCGATGCCAGCAAGGAAACCGGTGATTGGCAGCTGCTGATGACTGATGCCGAAGAAAAATTTGTGGGCTATGATGTGCTGGAAACGCATACCCACATCAGCCGCTACAGAACCATAAAAACCAAGGGAAAAGACCAGTATCAGCTGGTATTGAATGTAACTCCGTTTTACGCTGAAAGCGGCGGACAGGTAGGAGATTCGGGTATTTTGACGGGCTCCAAAGGGGATGTGATCCAGGTGCTGGATACGCAGAAAGTGAACAAACTGCATATTCTAATTTGCGACAAATTACCGCAGCATACAGACGATACATTTATGGCGACCGTTGATGGTTTGCGCAGGTCTGCCATCAACAACAACCACAGTGCCACGCACCTCATGCATTCTGCACTGAGAGAAGTGCTGGGCAATCATGTGGCGCAAAAGGGCAGTTTGGTGAATGAGCAATACCTGCGTTTCGATTTTTCGCACTTTGGCAAAATGAGCGATGAGGAATTGCAAAAGGTTGAAGAGCGGGTAAATGAAAAAATCAGGGATGGTATTGTCCTGCAGGAACATCGCGATATGCCGATTGATGAAGCCATGAAAATGGGCGCCACGGCATTGTTTGGTGAAAAATACGGCGATGCAGTACGTGTGATTGTATTTGACAAGGATTACAGCATGGAATTGTGTGGCGGAACCCATGTTTCAAATACAGCGCAAATCGGGATGTTTAAGCTTGTGTCCGAAAGCAGTGTGGCCGCCGGTGTCAGAAGGGTAGAGGCTGTGACTGGAACAGAAGCGTTTAAAATGTTACAGAACCTGCAAGCCAAAGAGCAGAAGATATCCGAACAGCTCGGCAATCCCAAGGACATTCTTCAGGCAATTGTGAAAATGCAGGAAGAACTCGATGGTCTGAGGAAAACGGTAGAACATTTCAGGTGCGAAAAAAATCAGTCCGAAAAACAGCGTATTCGTTCTATGGTTAAGGATGTTAATGGTGTTCAGGTGCTAATAGCACAAGTGCAGATAGACGGAGCCGATGCAGCCAAGGATATTGCCTTTCAGCTGAAAAATGAAGTTTCAAATCTATTCTGCGTGCTGGGCTGGTCATTTGAAGAAAAACCCGGTTTAGCGGTTATGATCAGCGATGAACTGGTGTCAGCAAACGGCTGGGATGCTTCGGCGATGGTGCGTGAGCTTGCCCGTGAAATACAGGGTGGGGGCGGCGGACAAAAGTTTTTTGCAACTGCAGGCGGCAAAGATGCGTCAGGACTGGACCGTGCGCTTGAGAAAGCCGCAGGCCTGGTTCAGGCGTAAATAGAAATTATCTTTTTGGTCTCAAAGAAAGGTTCATTAAACCATTGAGAAATGTGTTGTTCCTGAATTTTAATGGATGATTTAACCTTTTGCAATTCTGCGGTTTCTTCCGTCAAATCACCACCTTTGAGCAAATAGAAACAGGGCTTATGGTTCCATTGTTCCTGCATCCAGTTCCACAATTGTAACATGGGCGCTACAGCACGTGCGGTGGCAATGTGAAAGTGCTTATTCAGGGTTTCCGTTCGACTGTTTACCGCTAAAGCATTTTTTAATTCCAGTTTTTCAATTACATCGGCCACCACGGCTACTTTCTTGCCAATGCTGTCGCACAGTGTAAATTCCACATCCGGAAACATAATGGACAGAGGGATTCCAGGAAAGCCACCACCTGTGCCAATATCAATAACTTCGCTGCCGGCCGGAAATTCAAAGGCCTTGGCCAATGCAAGGCTGTGCAGTACATGGTGCAGGTAAAACATTTCCATGTCTTTGCGCGAAATTACGTTCACCCGCTGGTTGTGCTCTGTGTACAAGCCTTCGAGCTGGAGGAACTGATGTTTTTGTTTTTCGGATAAATCCGGGAAATGGTTAAAAATGATGTCTGCGCTTACCATGCCGGTTTTTTTGCAAAAAATGCCCTAATACCTATGATGAGATACCAATAGGTGTGAAACCAGTTCCAGAAAGGATAAAGCAATGAAACACCCCCAATCTTTAGGGCACGGCTGCGGCCGAAAAAGATGATCCATTCCGGGGATAGTTTCAATAGCAATACAGCCAAAGGATACACGAACCAATTACTGACGAAAAACCATGCAGTAACAATGGTCCAAAAAAACAACTGCGCCACACTAAACCAGCCCAGTTGCCGTTTTACGGAGCTGTCATAATACTTACCAATCCATAGGTGGCGAATGCGCTGTTTGATGTATTCAGACCAGTTACTTTTGCCTTCACTCCAGGTTATCGCATCCGGGTGGATGACCACTGCCGTATTATTTCTACTGGCCACCGACTGAACAAATAAGTCATCATCTCCCGCCGGTAGATAATAATGGGCAGAAAAGCCGTTTACACTGTCATAAATACGTCGGGTGTAACCCAAGTTGCGTCCAACACCCATGTAAGGTTTTCCTGCAATGGCAAAACCCAGATAATTCAGGGCGGTGAGCAGGGTTTCAAATCGGATAAGACGCCCCAAAAAACCTTTGCCTGCATGCAATGGCGAATATCCCAGAACCACTTCAGCACCTTTGGTAAAGGGTGTGGCCATGGTTCTCAACCAGTATTTACTGCCAGGTTTGCAATCGGCGTCCGTGAGCATAAAATGCCCGTAGCGAGCGGCTTTAAAGCCCAGGGTGAGCGCAATTTTTTTGCCGTGCATTTTCACGTATTCAGCATCCAGATGCACGTATTTCAGTCGGGGATTTTCTATCACCAACGGTGCCATCCATTCACTTGTGCCGTCCGTGCTGCCATCATCGGTAATGATTACCTCAAATTCAGGATAATCCTGTTCCAGCCATAAGGGTAAGAACTGTTGCAGATTGGGCAGTTCATTTTTTGCAGCAATCACAATGGAAACAGGCGGATAGTTATTGGCCGGATCTGGTTTTTGCCGTTTTACTTTTACATAAAATCGAAAAAAATAATACCAGCTGATACCCATGAACAGCAATACTGCACTGCCAATTACATAATCAAGAAAAGAAGGAAATGGAATAACAAAGGAAAAACCGTTCATGTCGACTGCGAAGTTAATATCTGCAGGTCAATTCAGGTTAACGAAATCCAATTCCGCTTGTAGGTGTTCCGGGTTTAATATCGGTGCTGAATTCCTCTACATCCTCAAATACCAGTGTGTTAATGGCTTTAGCTGTCTGTTTGTTTTTCGGTAATTCACTTAGGCGTAAATGCTGATTGCGTATGGCTTCCTCAATCACTTTGCGCACGCTGCGTCCGTTTCCGAAATACTTATCTCGGTTTTTATACATAAACTCAATGTATTTCTTCAGGTGTTCCGCGGCAGCGGCATCAGGCGTAATGTTATTTTCTGCCAGTTGATTGATAGCTACGGTATACAATTCCTCAGCATTAAAGTCTTCAAAGTTGAATACTTTATCAAACCTACTTTTCAAGCCAGGGTTGGATTCCATGAATTTCTCCATGTTTTGGGTGTAACCAGCAGCAATAACAATAAACTCGCCCCTTCGGTCTTCCATGCGTTTCAGCAGGGTTTCAACGGCTTCACGGCCAAAATCGTTGGGGCCACCATCGGTAAGGCTATAAGCTTCATCCACAAACAATACTCCACCTATTGCCTTGTTTATTAAATCGGAGGTTTTAATGGCAGTCTGGCCCACATAACCGCCCACCAGGCTCTGACGGTCGCATTCCACCAGGTGTCCGCGTTCCAGTATACCCAATGCCTTGTAAATCTGTGCCAGAATACGGGCTACGGTTGTTTTGCCGGTACCGGGATTGCCGCTGAATACATTGTGTAAACTAAACGCTTTGCGCACATCTTTGCCCTGACTTTTGTAATAGCGTACCAGTTTTATCAGCTCATCAATATCCTGCTTTACCTTGTTGAGTCCAATCATGCGTTTCAGCTTGCCCAGGCTTTCTTTCAGCAGTTCCTCATCGATAGGAATATCGGGGAGCATGCCTTTTGCGGTTGTCATGATTTTTTGCAGGTCTACAGGTTCAATTTCAGAAAGTTGATCTTTGGTCAAATCGGCTGGTTTGGCGGTTTTCATAATCCGAAGTCCAAGGTTCATTTTGGCTTCGTCCACTATGCTGTTTACCATACGGGCATTGCCAAAAAACTTATCGCGGTCGCGGTATTTATCAACCAGATACTTGTAAAGAACATCTTTGGATGAATCCGTAAAGTGAACTCCCTTTTTGCCTGCGGCAAATTCTGCAATCTGCAGTAGCTCCTGCGGAACATAATCTGCAAAATCGTAATACATGTTGAAGCGGCTTTTTAATCCAGGATTGGATTCCAGGAAAATATCCATTTCCTCGGGGTATCCGGCCACCACAATGGCAATATCACTGGAGTCGCTGAGTTCTTTAAGTAGTACTTCAATGGCCTCACGTCCAAAATCCTTGCTGTCTTCATCTTTGCGCGCCAGGCTGTATGCCTCGTCAATAAAAAGAATACCATCTTTGGCTTTTTTAATGGCATCCTTGGTTTTTGGAGCTGTTTGTCCAATGAATTCTGCAACCAAATCACCACGATCGACTTCGTGCACATGTCCTTTTTTAAGCAGGCCTAGTTCTTTGTAAATTTTACCCAGTAACCTGGCTACAGTCGTTTTTCCGGTTCCGGGATTGCCCTTAAAAACCGCATGCAGGTTGATTTTATCAGATTCTTCAAAACCTTTTTCACGACGAAGTGCCACAAACCTCAGGTAATCTGAATATTCATGAATTTTCTGTTTGATGCCACCCAGACCTATCAACTGGTCCAGTTCTTTCATCACATCTTCATAACTCTGGGGTTCAGCGGCTTCTTCTTTCTCCACGCGTCCCTGATAAGCGGGCGTTTTGTCGTTTTCTTCCTCTTCTTCAAGGTGTACGAATTCGATTTGGGTAAGGGGTAGAAAATCTTCCTCGGTGGCTTCAACATAATCGTCACCAATTTCAAATGGCATGCTGGCAAGCAGTTCATCCATGAACACGATTTCTGCATAGTATTCACCACGTGACCAGGTTCCTACAATATCGCTACCCCAACCTATAGTGGCAGTAAAGATTTCATCGTTTGGTTTAATGAAGAATAGCTTTGTTACTGATCCTTTCAGATAGCCACTGGAGGTTCGGAAATTAAAAATTAACTCCACGGGCAAATCCTGACTCTTCCGGGTTAGGTTTTTAGTGTTCACTTCAACCCAGACATAACGAGTGCTCATGGCATTGAAAACCGTGTAGTATTTGCGGTCTTCCGAACGTGTATTTTCATCCGGGCCTTCGTAAAGCTTTACGGTTTCAATTTTGAAATAAGGATTCATGCCGGAACGCACCATCCCTACATTCTCTACGTAGAATGTCTTTGTGGCAACGAGTTCTTCGTTTATCCACGCCTCCCATCTGTAAACACCTGCTTTCCAGTAGGATCCCGGTGTTTTTACACCCCAGCCTTCCCTTATAAAGATAATAGGCTCTGCCGTGTCTACATCACGATCACAATTGAGGTCGCATATTTCATTGTTTTCCTGATCAATACATTTTAACTGCATTTGCAGTTTCCATGTCTTATCATCAAACTTTTTATTGAAAAGAGAAACCTCACAATACAGATAGGCGATTTCCTGCTGGTCAAATACACTGCGGTATTTCTTGGTGTTGTTTGCCAGCCACTCAGTACTGCAATAGGTTTTTATATCTCTGAACTTAAAATTCTCTGCGCTCATAAATCAGCCTCAATAATACGGTTTTGTTCTTGTTTATCCTATGGACAATTTTCATGCCTTTTTGATAAACTTTATGATTTCTAATGTTAATTCTTATTACTGCTGAATTATTATTTTTTTAGGTCTGTCAGTGAAACTGACATGTAATCTCCTTTTCGTGTGCGCACCTGGTATTTTATACTATACTCACTGGCATTTCCGCTAATGTTGACTGCATTGATTGTTGCTTTCAGGCTGTCCGGCATGATAAACACAGTTTCACCAAACTGGAAGGGCAGAATTTTGTAAATAGAATCCCGCAGGGCTGCGGCTCTGATATTCGCCTGATAGGGTTTGTATTCCCTCAGCTGGCTGGTTTGAGACTGCACAATGCTGTTCAGGTTTTGAAGGGTTTTTTGTTGTTCCTGAATTTGTTGTTCCAGTTGGCGTGTATGTCTGTTTCTGCCTGCTTCTGATTCCCGGAGCTCTCTGGCTAGATAAACGATTATGCCTAGCAGCAGGATATAAATCAAGATTCTGCCCCACTTGGATTTTTTAGGTGCAGGGTTGTTGACAGCATCATTTTCCATAGGGCAATTTTACAATAAAGATACGGAAATATTCTTCATTTTCAAAATAAATTTTGTAAAACTTGCGCCCGTCTGGTTCTGTGCCCTTTTCAAACATTTCGCGGTTTCCGTGTATGTAGGTATGGAAGTTCTTGTCAAGTTTAATAATGTAAATTCTCCAAAAGTCACTATAAATCCTTACCTTTGCGGCCCCATTGACCCCATAGCTCAGCTGGATAGAGCAACTGCCTTCTAAGCAGTAGGTCGTTGGTTCGAGTCCAACTGGGGTCGCGACTCGGGAAGTAGCGCAGGCCGGTAGCGCATCTGGTTTGGGACCAGAGGGTCGCAGGTTCGAATCCTGTCTTCCCGACCACCATCAAAAGCCCACACGAAAGTGTGGGTTTTTTTATGCCCTGTTGAGCGCAAGCTTGCTTGCAGGCGAGAACTGGGCATAAAAAAACCAGGGCGATAGCCGTGGCTTTAGATGGTGGAACCATCCCCCTTTAGGTTCACGAGCGATTGTAATGAGCGAGTAATCCCCGAGCGCAAGCTTGCTTGCAGGCGAGAACTGGGCATAAAAAAACCAGGGCGATAGCCGTGGCTTTAGATGGTGGAACTGTAAGTATCCCTAAAAATTGGACTGTTTATAATTATGCAAAAAAGCCTAAATTTAACAAGTCAATGAAAAGATCAAAATTTACAGAGAGCCAGATTGTGAATGTGGCCGGTGTGGAAAGTGTGTTTGAGGCACTGTATATGCTGGAGGGGTGGGTATATAGAAATTGAATATAACGGTTTAGAAAAACTGAGTTTTAATGCATTGTAGGTTTTTTATATTTAATTTTTATTAAAACTTCCATGATGTAGAACATTAATCTACTTTGAGCATCGTTGAATTTCGCTTTTTAAATCTATTACAGTATCGTCTGCTAAAAAACCACATCCCTTGGGGCTAAGATTATATCTAAAAATTTCTAACAGTCTTTCTGTATATGTTGGTTTCCAATTATCAGGAAAACCTGTTTTTGAACCTGTACTGAAGTCCTTGTCTAAGTCTTTAATTATTATTTCATTGGCTGCCTTGAGACATTCACAAACTTTTACATTAAAGTTAATAACTCTTGAGTTGTGGATGTATCCCGATGATGAGCCAGGGAACTTTACTTTTTTATAATCATTTTTCTCTCCTATGATCTCAAACTTCTCACCTTCATAAACTTCTTTTATAACATTACCGCCAGGTACTTCTCTTAAGTTTGAATAACCGTCTTTTTCTTTGATTGTGTAAAATTCAGGATTATCGGCATTGCCGTAATTATCAACGCTTTTATTAGATTCATTGGTTAGTTTTGTGATTTTTTGCTGTAGCGAATCAACTCTTTTATTCAAAATCGAGAACTCTTCAGTTAGTATTAATTTTTCTTTTTTGAGCTCATTAATAATGTTCTGTAAACTATCATTTCTCAGATTTAACTGTTCGATTTGAATTTTTTCGATAGATATTTTAAATTCAAGTGACTTTTGAAGAGTTTTTATTGAGTCATTCAGAAGTATATTCAGTGTTTGTTTTTCCTTCACTAAGGCTTCCGTTTTTTGAAATTCCTGCAATTGAAGTTGATTTTTCTTATGGAGCACTGTGTTTAAATCTTTAGAATTGAAAACTTCCTTTTTTAAGGAGTCAATCATAAGTTTATTGCCTTTTATCGTAAGCTCTAGGGCAGTTGAGTCTAAGCGAAGCTTATTAATTGTTTCGTTCAACTCTTTTTTATTTTGACTATATACTAAACTAGTCATAATGCTAAGAATAAATGTTAAGGTTTGTTTCTTTGTCATGGTTGTTTTTTTTAATTATACTGAATGGTTTAGCATGCAGTCGATGTACCTTGTCTCGTGTTCCAAAATCTGGATAATCTATGCGTCAATTGAATTGATTTACATATTATTTAGGTTGACTTCTATATAAATCGAATTCCTAGCCAATTATAATGTCTTCTTTTTTAGTGATTTCATGACTAAGGTAATTTAAAAGCAAAAGTAAATAAAAATATACTTTTACACTATCCACTGACATCAAATTTGATCAGTACATAATGCTGGATTTTATTCTGCCCCTGTAGAGAAGGGTTGTTTATGACAAGGTTATTGGCGGATGTAGTTCTGGCAAACATAGAATAATAAACAACGGAAGCGATTTTCAATAGTTGGCGCATTGTGCAGTTCAATTTGGTACTTTATCTGATTAAACAGAGAAACAAAACCGAATTTACGCAATAAAAACCATATAAACAAATAAATACGTAGAAATAAATATAATTAAAATCCAAAACACAGTTGTTGATTATCCAATTTTTGGATGTTTCCTGTTTTGAATGGTTTTGTTGGCCTAGGTTTAGGCGGTAAAAATTTCTAAAATTCCGGAACTCGATTCAAGGGAAGTGCTGATGTTGGCGGTAGGGTGCAGCCATTCTACTGATTTATACGCGTGATATTCAACCCTGTAATGTTCAGCTATCGCTTTGGCGTTAAAGTTGTGCGGTGTGTGAACGAAGTTGCGTAATTCGGGCAGTTTTTCGGGGCCATGCAGACGGTCAAATATCATTCCGCCGCGGTTGTTGATGATAATAACTAGAATGTTTTCCGGTAGCGGATTGCACCACCATGCGTTTTTATCATACAAAAACCCGATGTCGCCGGTTATACAATAAACCTGTTGTTCGGGACTGGCCCAGGCAAAGCCCATGGCTGTGCTTACCGATCCATCAATGCCACTGGTGCCGCGGTTTCCAAAAACAGTATTAGGTAGTTTGGCACAACCATTGGCATAGCGAACAACCATGCTGTTTCCAAGCTGCAGGCAGGCATCTGTAGGTAAATTTTTCAGTATGCTCCTAACAATCTCGTATTCATTGTCCTGATTGTATACTTCATTGCAAGCCGATTTCCAGGCGTGCAAAAAGTAAGAATCTGCTCCACCTTCATATTGTTGAATCCAATTAGCCAAAATAGCTGAGGCTTTTGCCTGAAGTGTAACCGGCTTTGTAAAAAACGGATCACCCGTAAATCCACCATCTCCCAAGTGAAAATGCAATGGAATATACAGTTGTCGCAACTGCATTTTTAGGTTTTTGCTCACCACACCCATACCCATGGTGATAAGTAACTCAGGTTGGTGCACGTCCGAAAGCATTTCCATGTTTTCCGTACAACCTATAGTGTTGTCGGACTGTGCATTGCTTAGCACATCCGTAAGTACCGGAAATCTTTCTGAAACCGACTGTAGAACATACCTCAGGCTTTCATCCGGTTTGTTTTGTCCTACCAGAAATAAAATTTTACGCGCATTCAGCCATTCGGTAGGAAACTGAACTTTATCCTGCGTTTTCTTCCCGGTTATATCTGTTGATGCAAAAGATGCTGATACCGCAATATCCAGGCCTTGATAAATAGGCTCCTTTAACGGTAAGTTTATATGCACAGGGCCGCAGGGTTCGCCGGTGCTGATTTCTACTGCCTGAGAAACAAAATTCAATAATTCCGTTTCTGCTATTGACTCATGCAAATCTGTTTCCGGGTAAAAGCTGCGCAGAATATGTTTTTCAAAAATATTTTTTTGATGGATGGTTTGTCCATCCCACTGATCAATCAGGTTTTCTGGCCTGTCGGCCGAAATTGCAATAAGGGGAATGCGCTGATAATAGGCTTCGCAAATCCCCGGATACAGGTTTAAAACAGCCGTACCGCTGGTGCAGATTACTACCGCTGGTTTTCCGGTAGCCTGTGCCGAACCCATCGCCATAAAGGCTGCCGCGCGTTCATCGGGTGCCGATAACATATTAAAACCACCAATTCTGATGAATCCGGCTACGATTGGCGCATTCCGGGAGCCAGGGGAAACTACAATGTGTTTAATTCCAAGTGCTTTGAAAGCATGGGCAAATGAATCGAGGTTTTGGCGCAGGTGAGACAAGGCTTTGCAAAGGTACAACCGCCGTATCAGAAAAACGGATTGTGGGCACGTTCTTCTCCAACCGACGTGGCTGAGCCGTGTCCACTTAAAAGCGCATAGTCATCAGGCAGGCTGAAAAGCTGTTCATATATGTTCTGCAGCAATTGCTCATGGTTGCCTCCGGGCAAATCTGTCCTGCCAATGCTGCCCTGAAATAGTGTGTCGCCGCAAAGTACATTCTTGCTTTCGTGGTGAATGAAAACCATGTGTCCGGGTGCATGGCCGGGTACATGCCGTACTTCCAGTGTAATACCTGCCAGTGTTAGTTCTCCGGGTGTCAAATCTTCATCTGGCAGGGGAGAAGGTGTATACTTAAGGTTCCACAAGGCGGCCATGCTTTCGGCGCGCTCAAATAATGGAATATCAAGCGAGCTGAGATACAGCGGTACATTCCACTTGTGTTTCACATAATGGTTGCCAAAAATATGGTCAATGTGGGCGTGTGTATTCAGCAGTGCCACAGGTGTTAATCCATTTGCTTCTATGTATTCTGTTAATTTAATTTCTTCCGAAGCACCATAGCTACCCGGATCCACTATCAGGCATTGCCTGTCTGTTCCTGTGATGACATAGGTGTTTTCAGCAAAAGGGCTGAACTCAAAACACTGAATTTGAAGCATAATGCAAAAATCGGATAAACAAAGTATACATTTTGCATTTACCTTTCGGGAAGTTTGGATATTGATAGGTATGGAAACAATGAAAAAACTACTATTTATGCCGGTTCTGGCTTTGGGGATGTTTTCCTGGAAGGCCAATGCCCAGGCTTATTTCAACGGCAGAGTAAGCGAAGCTGTAAGTGGTGCTAAAATGAAAAATGTAAAGATCATGGTGATAAACAACTGCGATACCAGCTATTTCAATGTGGGTGCAGACGGGAACTACAATATCACCACCAAAGAAGGCAAGAACCGCATTTTTGCTATCGCAGACGGCTATATCACAGAACTGAACAGCATGAATGCCGCCAAAGGTTCGGTTAATAAAGTTGATATTTCCATGGTTTCCAAGGCAAAGGCAGAAACCGATGAGTCAAAACGCACCACATACCTGATTAAACATTCCCCGTCAAGCGCTGATGATGGAAAAAGTACGTATTCCTATGAAACAGGCAGCCCTGCGTCTGGTATGGAATATAAATATATTCGCGGGGGAGCAAGTGCCATGGGTATCATGCCAGGCTTCCCGGTTGCCTCGTCCGTTGCGGCAGGAAGGTTAACGGCCGGAAGCATTCTTGACTTCGGCAAGTGGAAACTATGGTCTGACCTGAATGCCGGTGTTTTTGCACAATATTCCAATTTGTATAAAAACCACGTAAACAAGGGAGACCGTTATGTTGTGCAAGTAACCACACCTGCAGGTGTGCCTGTGGTGGATGCCACTGTGGTGTTAAAGTCCGGTACCACCACACTATGGAATGCCCGCACCGACAATACAGGAAAAGCCGAAATGTGGTACATGGGAGGCAGTAAAGATGGTAAATCTACCAAAGCACGCTTTACAGCAGAAATTACGGCCTATGGCAGAACCGAGTTGATGGACAAGATAAAGCCGTTCGAAAAAGGTATGAATTTCTGGATTATGGATGGCCCCTGTAGCATGGCTGATCAGCTGGATGTGGCTTTTGTGGTTGATGCCACCGGCAGCATGGGCGATGAAATCCACCACCTGAAACTTGATCTGGACACTTTTATCAAAACCATTGCGCTGCGCAACAAAGACATTAACCTGCGCCTGGGTTCTGTGTTTTACCGCGATCAGGGCGATGAATATGTGTACCGCATTTCACCCTTCAGCAGCAATACGCATGTTACCGATAATTTTATCCTGGATCAGCATGCAGCCGGCGGTGGTGATTATCCCGAGGCACTGGATCAGGCACTCAAAAAGGCCGTATTGAATATGGACTGGAGCAGCACAGCACGGGCGCGCATCATTTTCCTTATGCTGGATGCTCCGTGTCATCAGGATGCCGCTACCTATGATACTTTGCAGAAATATGCCGTAATGGCCGCCGCAAAAGGCATCCGAATTGTGCCTGTGGCCTGCAGCGGAACCGATAAATTTACCGAGTTTATGTTGCGCAATATTGCCTTGCTTACCAATGGTAAATACCTGTTTCTTACCAACCACAGCGGTATAGGCAATCCCCACATAGAGCCCAGTACTGATATTTACGCTGTGCGCAGCCTGCTCGATGAAATGCTTTCCGTAACATCTGAGTTCTCCATCGTGCCCGATTGCCAGAAATATCTGGACGCCAACGCCATTTACCATACAGATTCGCTGAGGACTACCGAAGATCCGTTTAATGTGCTCGATAGCATCCAGTCAATTAAGCTCAGTGCCAGAGACAGTGCAGCGCTGCGCGATAGCGCCATCATTCGCGAACGCGGAAAATACGGAGCCATTTCCTGGGTGAAAATTTACCCCAATCCCACCGATGGGCCTTTAACCATCAACGTTCAGGCAGATATAAGGGAGGTCTTTATTGCCGACATTGGCGGAAAACTGCTGCAGCGTTTCTCCTGCAAAAAAGGCGATGTGCTCACCCCGAATTTAAGTGACTACAGTTCAGGAATATATTTTGTGAAATACCCCACAGCCAATGGCTGGGTAGCGGAGCGGATTGTATTAAGACGATAGGTTTTGTGTTATTGTGGTAAAATCCCGGCCTTAGGTCGGGATTTTTTTATGTGTAAATAACATCGGCTTGAGAAATCACAACTTTGGTAAACAATTTGCATACATAAATCGTCTATGCAAAAGATGTTTCGTTTATTTATTTTAATCTTAGGGCTCAACGCCATTACAGGCAGCGCATTTGCCGGTGATACGCTAATAGTTCAATCAGCCCTGAAAAAGTCAACATGGTTCAGCTATCGCGTTATTACCCAAGAATATATTACCAATGTGAATGATTATTTTCTGGATTTAAAGCTGGACACCTTCTACTTGGTCGCACGCAACTCTGGAAAACCCTTTGAGTATAAACTTAATTATTACCAAGATGAGAAATTCAGTCAGCCTGTAAAGAAGAATGATCCACTTTTGCTTAGTGAATACCATATTCGCTTTGATGCTGTTTCGGGCAAAGCGGTTGAACTGCTTAATTGGCAAGTATTTCGTGATAAAATACTCAGTGATCTTTCGTTTCAGGCAGCTAACAAAGTAATTAGTAGTTCAGAGTTTGATGGATACAAGCAATT
Source organism: Sphingomonadales bacterium (assembly GCA_016872175.1). Taxonomy (GTDB): domain Bacteria; phylum Bacteroidota; class Bacteroidia; order NS11-12g; family UBA955; genus RGEC01. The sequence continues at coordinate 19,582 of VHBA01000031.1, forward strand.
GCTTAATTCAGAACAAATGGTTCGCAAGGCCGTAATGCATGATATAACTTATCTATTTAGCATTTATGGGGATACGGTTCGAATGGATGCGGAATACATGAAAATAAAGCCGGTCAGGTCTCCAATGAGCGGTAAAGATTATGCCATACTAGGCAGTTTTACCTCTGAAATTCCGGCCGGTACCCGAAATACGGTTGTGTTTCATGCAAGGAATAAAGCTGGTCAGCTGGAGAAGCCAGAACTGATGGAGGAAGTGAAGGCCTATTTGTATAAGACCTACCCCAAAGACAGCCCTATTCCTGAATTAACTTCTGTAGGATTGAATTCCGAAATGGACTGGCAGTATAACCGGCTGCAGAAGCAGATGCTACGCATTTCCATATCGGATGTGCTGGCCATTAATGGTCAGTCGCGCGGCAACATACGTACGTTTGATCTTTGGGACAAAGAATGAATTACTGATTCAAAAACAGCAGGTCTTGCCCCTGATAATCCATTTGTATTTGGCCGTCTCTGCTCAGTTCGCCTGAAAGTATACGCTTGCTGAGTTCGTCAAGCACCCGTTTCTGCAGTACCCGTTTCAACGGCCTGGCCCCAAACTGAGGGTCATATCCCAGCTGAGCAAGCCAGTCTATGGCTTCTTCACTCCAAGACAGTGCCACATCAGCATCCCTAAGCCTGCTCTGAATTTCTATCAGCTGCATTTCTACAATACTGCGAATATGTTCACGATTAAGTGGCTCGAACATCACGACTTCATCGATTCTATTCAGAAACTCCGGTCTGATACTGCGTTTCAGCAAATCATACACTTTTGTTTTGGTTGATGCAATGATTTCCTCTTTATCACCGGTTTCCAGGTGTTCAAAGTTTTCTCTAATGATGTCGCTACCCAAATTGCTGGTCATAATGATGATGGTGTTGCGGAAATTGGCAGTTCTGCCTTTGTTGTCGGTTAACCTGCCATCATCCAGCACCTGCAGCAAAATATTAAATACATCGGGGTGCGCTTTTTCAATCTCGTCGAGCAAAACCACGCTGTATGGCCTTCTTCGGATGGATTCGGTGAGTTGTCCGCCTTCGTCATATCCCACATATCCGGGAGGTGCGCCAATTAGTCGGCTTACGGTATGTTTTTCCTGGTATTCGCTCATGTCAATTCGCACCATGGCGGCATCCGAGTTGAATAAATAATCGGCAAGCGCCTTGGCCAGTTCGGTTTTTCCCACGCCGGTAGTTCCGAGGAAAATAAACGAACCTATGGGTTTTTTGGGGTCCTGAAGTCCTGCCCGGCTTCGCCGGATGGCATTGGATAATGCCGCAATGGCTTCTTCCTGGCCCACCACACGTTTGTGCAGTTCCTGTTCCAGCATTAGCAGTTTTTCCCTATCGCTCTGCAGCATTTTGGAAACCGGTATACCGGTCCATTTGCTTACTACATCGGCAATGTCTTCGGAATCAACTTCCTGTTTTACCATGCTTTTGCGATCGCCGGTGCCCATTTTTACAGTCAGGGCAAACAATTCTTCTTCAGCCTGCTTGATAAGTCCATAGCGCAATTCAGCCACACGACCATAGCTTCCTTCTCTTTCCGCCTGTTCGGCTTCAATTCGGTATTGCTCAATTAGCTCTTTTTTTTCCTGTATCTGATTCAGTACGGCTTTTTCGTTTTGCCATTGTGCATTCAGGGTATTCCTTTCTTCGCTCAGATTGGCAATTTCTTCATTCAATCTGGATAGTTTTGACTGATCATTTTCCCTTTTAATGGCTTCCCGTTCGATTTCGAGCTGCATGATTTTGCGGTTTAGCTCATCCAGGTCTTCAGGTACGCTGTTCATTTCAAGGCGCAGTTTGCTGGCTGCTTCGTCCAGCAAATCAATGGCTTTATCAGGCAGGAAACGGTCGTTTATGTATCGCTGGCTCATTTCCACAGAAGCAATAATGGCTTCATCCTTGATTCTAACCTGGTGGTGAACTTCGTATTTTTCTTTCAGCCCGCGCAGGATGCTGATGGCTTCCTGGGTATCGGGTTCCTCTACCATTACCTTCTGAAACCTGCGTTCCAAGGCTTTATCGGTTTCAATATACTTCTGATATTCCGCCAGGGTAGTAGCACCAATAGAGCGGAGTTCACCCCTTGCCAGTGCTGGTTTCAGTATGTTTGCGGCATCCATGGCGCCATCACTGCGGCCGGCACCAACCAAGGTGTGGATTTCATCAATAAACATGACTACTTCGCCTGCGCTGCCAATAACTTCTTTAATAACAGCTTTCAGCCTTTCTTCAAATTCGCCTTTGTATTTGGCACCGGCAATGAGAGCGCCCATATCCAGGCTATAAATAACCTTGGTTTTTAAATTTTCAGGTACATCACCGCGGATTATGCGGTGCGCGAGGCCTTCGGCGATGGCTGTTTTGCCCACACCCGGCTCACCGATTAGTACAGGATTATTTTTGGTGCGGCGGCTCAAAATTTGCAAAACCCTGCGTATTTCATCATCACGTCCAATTACAGGGTCCAGTTTGCCGGTGCGGGCCATGTCATTCAGGTTAATGGCGTATTTTTTCAATGCGTTAAATTGGTTTTCGGCCGTTTCGCTGCTCACTTTTTGTCCGCCTCTCAGTTCCTTTACCGCTTTGATTAGCTCAATTCTTTTAACGCCTGCGTCTTTTAGGATGTTGGCTGCTGTGTCTTTACAATCCAACATTCCCACCAGCAAATGCTCATTGGTAATGAATTCATCGCCCATTTCGGCCATGGCCTTTTCTGCCAGCGAAACAGCTTTGGTGGTTTCCGTTGATATATAAACTTGTCCGCCTTCAACTTTAGGCAGTGCGGAGGTTGCGGCACGAGCGGCATCTTCTATTCGTTTTGCGTTCACACCGATTTTTCCGGCTATAAATTGCCACATTTCTATATCCTCCGAGATTATGGCTTTCAGCAGATGTACATTTTCTATCCGCTGCTGTCCGGCACCAATTACCAGTTGCTGAGCCCTAGAAATGGTCTCCTGTGCTTTAATGGTGAAATTCTGCAAATTCATTCTTTATTTTTGTCAAATTCTTTTCCATTTTTATTCAAATGCAATGTTGTCAGATATGATGCAAAGCAGGCTTGTTTTTTCGGCCATAAAGTCTTGTTTTTTTCTAAATATCAAAGAAAGGCATGAAAAAATGTCAGCTAAAACACCTGTTTATTACGCTTTTCATTCATTTTTTGTGTAAAAAATAAAAAATTATTAGGTTTTTTAAAATTTATACCACACCTTTGGCCACTCAAATTGATATTTATGAACCTGTACATTGGAAACCTGAGCTATGCTACTAAAGACAACGATCTTAAGTCATTGTTCGAAGAAGTCGGAGAAGTATCCTCCGCAAAAATTATTATGGATCGTATTTCCGGCCGCAGCAAAGGATTTGGTTTTGTAGAAATGCCAAATGATGATGAAGCCAGAAAAGCGATTGAAAACCTGAACGGCTATTCTTTCAACAATCGTGAAATTACCGTTAGCGAAGCACGCCCAAGACCAGAGGGTGGCGACAGACGCTATTAAGCCATAATATTTATTATCTACAACGAAAAATCCCACTTTGGTGGGATTTTTTATTGCCCTGAATCCAGTAATTCCTCTTTTTCTTCCAGCATAGCACTGTCGGCAAGCCTCGGACGCCTGAGCCCGCGCACCGCTGGTCCGGTAATTTTTACATTAAAGCTGCCGGAATCCGCCGCGGAAATATCGCCGCGTTTGATCATGTTGTCGCGTATAGCTACAAAGTTCCAGTTCTTTTGCGATACATAACCTGCGCTGTCTATAAAATAGGCATAGTTTTTTGGCATAGGCACAATGCTGGCCAGAAATGCACATTCCAGCGGTTCAAGAGATATTGCAGGTTTGGCAAAATAAAAACGCGAAGCTTCACCAACCCCAAAAATGCCCGGGCCCCATTCAATGATATTCAGATACACCTCAAACATACGGGATTTGCTGGTAAGTCGCTGGCTTTCAATAAGCCACACGATGAGTATCTCTTCTGCTTTCCTTGCCAGGGTTTTCTTTCGGCTGAGAAACACATTCTTCACCAACTGCATAGAAATGGTGCTGCCCCCTCTTGCAAATCGGCCACGAACATAGTTCTGTGCGATGCTTTGCCGGATGGCTTCAGCATAGAACCCGTTGTGTCTATAAAATGCAGGATCTTCGCCTGTCATAACCGCCTTTTGTATCATCTCAGGGATTTCCGAAATTGGGGTGAAACTACTGTTGGATGGTCCAACCATAAAGCTTCTTACCGGTTTTCCATGGTCATAGAATGTGTGCTTGAATTCACCATTCATTTTCCGCAGGTTAGTCTTGCCCATTTCCACGATTTTAAATTGATAAGGCTTTAACTCACTCAAAAAAGTGCAGTTAAAGGGTTTTTCATCATCCAGGTGCGCTGCCATCCTGTATTCCAGTTCGCCAGAAACTTTTATACCGCTTAGATACTGAAACATGCCCTCGGGCAATGATGTAAAGAAATCTGCGGCCTTAATTCTTTCTGCCCTGAATTTTAGGTCAAATTGTTTGTGTTTACCCAGATTCGCTTTAGCATAAAGAAAAGTACTGATTTTATTGAGTTTCAGGTTACTGCTGCTGTCAATTTCAATAAAATCCTTGCCTAGGTTGGCGACCAGCGTTCCCGAACACTCTTTTATAATCACGTTTGTGTCAGCCAATCTTTTATCGTTTACAAAAATGCCCTGCACTGCGCCTTTGGCCTGTATTTGCAACACCCCGCCGCTCATGTCGAAATTTTCCAGCGAGAAATCGGCTTTTTTGAAGCCGGCACTTAAGCCAAAACGGGTTTTTAGGAAAGGCAATTCGTTTCTGCCGTTGCCGAAAGGTTCAATAATAAGCGAACCTGTAATATCGCCCCTGTCAAGATTACCCGATATGCTGAAGGTGTTTTTTTTGCCGTTTTCAAGCACGCCGACCTTTCCTGATATATCATCGCCGTCATAGCGAAGTTTCGATATGTCTACACCAATAACATTGCTTGTATCGCGATATTCTGCCGATACATTTTGCAATTCTATTGTTCCCGGAACTTTGGCCAGTCCACGCTTTATCAGGTTGAAAACCCTCTGCACCAAAGGATCTTTTGACTTTTTGCTGCGCTCGCTTTTTTCTATTAAACCGCAATAATTACAGCCGTTCGCGTCATTTACAGCCGTTATTCGGGTATTACTGACTTTAACCTCGGCAATGGTTGGGCCATTCCACAAGGTTTTCCGGATATCTACCGAAACTGAGAGTTTTTCGGAAAACAAAAGTGTATTCCCCGATTTATGCAGATGCAGGCTGTCAAAACCTACGGTGAAAACGCCTGAAAAGCCTTTATGGGAACAGGTTAGTGTAAACCCTTTTTTCTCTGTTTTGGCAACTGCTTTTTCCCATGCCATCTGCAATATTTGGTTTCTGAAAGCAAACCATAAAACCAGCATAATTACGAGAAATGTGCCGAAGATATAGGCGGCCATTTTGAGCCGTTTTTTTACAGCGGGCTTTGCAAAAAAGGCCAGAAGCTTACCTGGAACCTTCGCTAATTCCTGTGTAATTGAACGGAGAAATGGATTTGAGTTCATGCTTTACGGAATCAGAAACGTCTAAGGTATCGATAAACCGGGCGAATGAATCCCTGTTCATTTTTTCGTTGGTACGAGTGAGTTCTTTTAATGCCTCGTAAGGGTTGGGATAGTTTTCCCTGCGCAAAATGGTTTGAATAGCTTCTGCCACTACCGCCCAGTTGTTTTCCAGGTCGTTTTGAATGGCGGTTTCGTTAAGCAGCAACTTACCCAGACCTCTCATCAGACTTTTAACGGCAATGAGCGTGTGGGCAAATGGCACACCGATGTTGCGAAGCACGGTGCTGTCGGTGAGGTCTCTCTGCAAACGGCTGATGGGTAGTTTTGCTGCAAGGTGTTCAAACAAAGCATTTGCAATGCCCAGGTTGCCTTCTGCATTTTCAAAATCAATGGGGTTAACCTTGTGCGGCATGGCGCTGCTGCCTACTTCGCCCTCTTTAATCTTTTGCCTGAAGTACTCCATGCTGATGTAGGTCCATACGTCCCTGCAAAAGTCAATGAGGATGGTGTTAATACGCCTGAAATTATCACATTGTGCGGCCAGGTGGTCGTAATGCTCAATCTGGGTGGTGGTTTGACTTCGGTTCAGACCGAGTTTATTGGTTACAAAGCCATTGGCAAATACCACCCAATCCACTTGCGGATAGGCTATGTGGTGGGCATTGAAATTGCCGGTAGCACCGCCAAATTTGGCTGCGTGTGGGATTGTGTTCAACAGCGACAGTTGATTTTGCAGCCTTTCGGCAAACACCCGTATTTCCTTTCCAAGGCGGGTAGGAGAGGCGGGTTGTCCGTGTGTTCTGGCCAGCATGGGAATGTGCTGCCATGCAGCGGCCATTTCTGAAAGTTTATCGGTAAATGCCTGCAGTTGGGGCAGTATGCTGTTTTGCAGTGCTTCTTTGATGCTTAGAGGAATTGCGGTATTATTCACATCCTGGCTGGTGAGGCCAAAATGCACCCATTCGCGATAAGCTGAAAGGCCCATGGAATCCAGCTTTTCCTTCACCACATATTCCACGGCTTTTACATCGTGGTTGGTGGTTTTTTCAATTTCTTTTACCCTCAAAATATCCGACTCGGGCATGTTTTGGCTCCATGAGGTAAGTGCATCGGCATTTTTCAGCAATGCTGAAAAATCGATATTGGGAACCGGAAGTTCTGCCAGTGCCAGCAAATATGCCACTTCCACACGGATGCGGTATTGTATGAGTCCGCTTTCTGAAAAATAGCCGGATAATTCTTGTGTGGCTTTGTGGTAACGTCCGTCTACCGGGCCAATGGCTGTGAGTGGGTTTAATTCCATGATTCCGCCTTACAAAGTTACGAAAAATACGCGGGAGGTAAGTTGTAGCTTGTTTTTTCGTTTTGTGTTGGTCAATATTAGGGGTTTGGAGCGGTAATTGTTGTATAGAGGTACATTACAATCATTCTAATCAAATAAACCTAATAAGAAATGAGTATAATTACAATTATTACCACTTCGGCATTGTTGATAGCGGGAACTCCTAGCCAACTTCCTAATACTAAATTATTGACCGATTCAATTGCAAAACCCACAGTAAAACAGGATGATTACACTTTTCGAGATGGCTTTATTGGTATACATTTCGCATCGCAGCATGCGCTGTCTTCCTCCCTGAAAGACAGCAACCGCTGCAATGCCGGCTTCAACCTTCAGCTTATGAGCCGCAATTTGCTTCCGGCTTCGCCATTTGGCGGGTATGTAGGTTTTGACTGGGGCATGCAGTTTTATGGCAAGGGCAATAAAACCAATGTACAGCTGAATACCAACAGTGGCGACAGCGGCTGGACAAGGCTAAGCACATTCAGTATGGACTTTTTTGCCCGTGGCCACATAGAATATGCCCGATACAAATTGATTCCTTATGTGAACTTTTTCGCCGGGCCCAGGTTTTACAGCACCAACCAAAAAGTACAGAGTTACATTCCCCTCGCCAATACCGAAAGCAGCGACCTGATAAACGCGGCCACATCCATGAGTTTTATGACCGGCGCTGGCGCGGGTTTGCGATGGCGTGTTTCCGATGCGGTATCGCTGGATGCCCGGTTTGACTGGATGAGCGGCAGCAATGCCAAAATTGTGGACCTGGACAAAAGCACCTTCAATGGGCTGAGCTACAACCTCGTGAAGAAAAGCGTGACTCCGGAATATTACCAAGTAAAATTTGGCATTTTATTTAACTTGGGTGATGATGAAAACTATGAGCCCGCAAATACCACCCAAACCACATACCGTGAGCCGTACTATATTTATACGCAACCCACATACCAGTATTTCGACAGCAGCACCAATAGCTGGAAAGAAACGCCCATGTGCCCCTGCAACTGCGACAGCAGCGGCAAAAAGATTTCTCCAACTAACATTCGCAGGGTTACACCAAAAGCCCCGATAAGGAAATATGAGAGTTCGGAAGAAAATGAAACCCAGCCCCAAAATCGCCCGCCGGCAGGAAGTGGCAGCTCGCCTGTTCCAGCCGGGAAAGGAGCATTTCCGGGGATAAAGCCGGCTGGGAGTGGAGGAAAAGCGAAGAGTTGACGGTACTTCGATTGATTGTGATCACCTTCACACCAAATCTACCGCGGGCTGTTCTTTATACTGCCCTTTACTTTTGCGAATGGTACAGGCAACTACCTTGTATTCGGGGCATAATGCGTCCGTATCACATTCAGAGCTTGTGATGTTGTTCATGGCAATTTCGGGGAAGTGGAAGGTGCTGGAGAATACGCCTGGTTTTACCTGATCGGTTACTTTGGCTTTGATGTCTACCTTGCCCCGAGCACTGATTACACAAACCATGTCGCCGCTTTGAATATCGTGGCGGGCGGCATCTTCAGGGTGAATGAGCAACACATCTTCCGTTAGGATTTTTACATTGCCGGTTCTGCGAGTCATGGTGCCGTTGTTGTAATGCTCCAGCTCGCGGTTGGTGGTGATGATATACGGAAACTCCTGTCCGTGCTTTACGATTTCATTGGTTTCGCGCCATTCAGCCGCAATAAACTTGCCTTTGCCTCGCTTGAAGCTTTCGGTGTGCAGAATTTCGGTATCAGAGCCATCGGGGGCTACAGGCCATTGCTTGCCGTTGTCGCCCAGTTCGTTCCATTTTACGCCGGCAAAGAAGGGCACAATCTGCGAAATCTCTTGCAGCATGGTATCGGGGTGGTAAGCGGGCTGTGAGTAGCCCATTCTGTTCATAATTTCCACCATGATCTGACCGTCGGGTTTGGTGCCTTCCAACGGTTCAACAACTTGCTGAACGCGCTGAATGCGGCGTTCACTGTTGGTAAAGGTTCCGCTTTTCTCCAAAAACGAAGCAGCAGGCAATACCACATGGGCAAGTTTGGCGGTTTCGGTCATGAAAATTTCCTGCACCACAATCAAATCCAGCTGTTCCAGCGCAGCTTTTACATGGTGTGTGTTAGGATCGGTTTGTACCACATCTTCGCCCATCAGCCACAGGGCTTTGAGTTTGCCTGCCAGCGCGGCATCGTACATCTGGGGTATTTTGTATCCAATATAATCGGGCAGTTTGGCACCGTAAAATTCTTCGTATTTTTTGTGGTTTTCGGGAATGGTTACATCCATATAACCCGCA
>VHBA01000032.1 GCA_016872175.1 Sphingomonadales bacterium
ATAAACGGATATAAACCTTTCGATTTTATCCGTGATATATTGAAATTTGGTAAGGATTCGTTATCATCGAAGCATGAATAGGAACTGGCTCTTAAATATTGGGCTTGGCATTGCCGCTACAGGTGTCTTTATCCTCTTGCTTTTTTTGTGGATGCACTGGTTTACCAACCATAATGTAGCAGTTAAGGTACCAAACATAGTGGGTATGAGTATGCAGGAAGCGATTGAAAAGCTTGATGATGAAGCATTGCGCTATGAAATTACAGATTCAGTTTACCTGGAAAACATAAAAAGAGATGCGGTATCTGAACAGGACCCCGTAGCAGGCAGCGATGTAAAACCCAACCGAATCATTTACCTGGTGGTTAATGCCTTGGATAAGCCCAAGGTAAAAATGCCTATGCTTGTAGATCAGAGCTTTACACTTGCCAAGGCTTTATTAAAAAATAATGGCCTGGAACTCGGCAACATAGAATATGTTTATGATGAGATTGGGAACAACCTGGTTACCAAACAAAGTATAAACGGCATGGAAGTGCCGGCAGGTAAAATGATAACCAAAGGAACCCGCGTAGATCTTGTGGTGGTTAAAAACCAATCTGATGATTCTGAAAATGGTGATAGTACGTCAATTGAACCGGATATTCCGGATGAAGAACCAGACATAACTGATCAGCCTAAAAGAAAAAAGCGGAAAAGAGAGCTTTGATTTTTACCTTTGCAGTACAATTTTGAGGGTAACTACTACGTTTATCCCAAGCGCTATTGATGAAAAACTGCATTGTCCCTGTCACCCTGCTTTTGCTATACTGCAATATCAATTTACATGGACAAGGGGTGAAACTCACACCTATGCAGACATTGAATCCAAAAACGCGGATATCTGCTTTTGATATACATTTAAGTAAAATCACCGATACGCTGGATCTGCCATTTTTCGATAACTTCACCGCTGAAAGTGGCTATCCATCATACAATCGCTGGACCGACAACCAAGTTTGGATAAACAATTCCTTCCCTGTAAACCAGCCGGATTACAATGTGGCGACATTCGATCACTTAAATTCTTCGGGTAAACCATGGAAAGGTCTGTTAAATAAATCTGTATTTGTATATGCAGACAGCCTTACTAGTCAGCCCATCAACCTGCAGTTTTACAAAACAGGACCCCTTACAACCAAAAACTACACCCCATCTGACAGTGTTTACCTAAGTTTCTTTTACCAAACTGCAGGACTTGGTGATGTTCCGGAGGCAGAAGATTCGCTCATCTTGTTTTTCAAAACCAAAACAGGAATTTGGAAACGTGTCTGGACTCAAACCGGAAGAAGCAATGCAGCTTTTAAAGAAGTGATGGTCCCTGCTTATCACACAGAGTTTTTACATGGAACTTTCCAGTTTAGGTGGGTAAACTACACCAAAGCCACCGGCAATCTTAATCACTGGCACCTTGATTATATCCGCATGGATAGGAACCGAAGTGCTAAAGACACCGGAATACGCGATGTTACCATACAATTCGCATCTCCTTCCCTGCTCAAGGATTATCAAACTATGCCTTACAGGCATTTTTTAGACAATGTCAGCGAACAAACCTTGCAGGGACATAACGTAAGCATCCGCAACCTAAACAGTGCCACAATCGTTCAAACACGATTTCAGTTAGAAATTCGAAATCGATATGATACACTTTTACTGCTGCGCCCATTCAACCTAAGCAGTAAAAACATCGCTCCCGGGGTTGATGGGGAAAGTTTCGGTCAGGTGAAGATGGATACGCTTTCCGGCGAAAATCCATTCTTAAAACTAACCTATAAAATTGCACCTCAGAGTGATGATATAACGCCGGACAACTATAACGCTGACGGTAATAACAACATGTATCTGTCCCGGCAGGAATTTAATCCCTGGTATGCCTGGGACGACGGAACTGCGGAAGGTGGATTTGGCCTGAATTATGAATTCCTACCCGACATCAAAGGTCAGTTTGCCATGAAATTTGATTTGCTGAAGAAAGACACCTTCCGCGGTCTAAGCGCCATTTTTAATCAAAGCCTTGATGATGTCAGTAGCCACAAATTCAAATTCAGGGTATGGAGAAAACTTTCACCTTTAGGTGCTACCGATAACCAGGATGAGCTTATTTATGAGACTCCTTTTGAACTTCCGGTTTACAAGGACACACAAAACGGATTCCATTATTTTTATTTTGACACCACTTTACTTCTTGATAAAGGCACCTACTATATCGGTTGGATACAGTTTCAGAAATTTATATTGAATGTAGGTTACGACAACAATTATCGTTACCAGAGACAGGATGTAAAAAATCCCAATTTGTTTTATAATCTTCTTGGACAATGGGAAGCAGTTGATGCTTCTGTAAAAGGTGTACCTATGTTAAGACCCCTAATAGGTTCTGCCAAAGAGCATAGAATGGCTGTAAAAACCTTTACCAAAGAAGATTTCAGCATTATACCCAACCCTGCCGTAAATCACATTCAAATTGTAGGTATGGATGCGTTAAAGAGAATTGTGGTTTTTTCTTTAACCGGACAAAAACTTATGGAAATAGACAATCCATCACCAGAAATTAATATTGGAACCCTAAAAAGCGGCATGTATATTGTTTGGTGTTTGGATAAAAAAGGAAGAACCTGTAGCCGCAAACTGATTAAAAATCCGTAGAAATGGAAGATATTACCGCAATAGAATTAAAATCAAGAATGGACAATGGCACCGCGCCCATGATAATCGATGTTCGCGAAACCTGGGAATTTGACGAATTCAATATTGGCGCCACATTGATTCCACTCGCAGAATTGCCCGGAAAATGGGAAGATCTTGAAGACCACAAACAAGAAGAGATTGTGGTGCATTGCCGCAGTGGTGCGCGCAGTGCTACCGCCAAGGCTTTTCTGGAATCTCAGGGGTTTAGTAGGGTTAGAAATTTGCTGGGTGGCATGCTGGACTGGCAACGACAATTTGGGGCTTAATGCCAAGAATAGCAGTCATATTAGGCTTTCTGCTACCTGTGATGCTGATGGCGCAACACGGAAATGATTCTATTTACTCCCAAAAAGACAAAAACCACCCCGGTGTTGTAGGCGCATCCAATTTCAAAGACATATATCTCCGCTTAGCGGACACGTTTTACGGAGGGTTTGGTGCTGATACACAATGCAGTATAATTAAATATATAATTTCAGGAGCCAAAGTATCGGGCAATATACAGCACCATCTTTTGCAGGGCAGAAGCTGGCATTTTGGGGTAGAAAACCGATTTGTAATAAAACCAAAAATCACCAGTATTGTGCGTGTACCGGCGGAAGAATGTGCTGATACATTCTACACAACACCTCAGGCAATGAAAACCCTGGACTCGCTTGTTGCAAAAGGCTGGGAAACATACTTTGTAGAAGGCAATTATATCCTCACAGAAGATAGTACAAGAAAATTTTCCGGTAAAAGTGAAGGTGTTTTTAAGATTACTTTCCTGTATCATCCTGTTAGAAATGAAGTTGCCTCTATACCGAGAGCTATCTTACTTCGTGAGCCTTCTGTTATCTTTTCAGGTTTGTGGAACCCCAAAAATCGCGATGATATTAACTCACCGCAGTTTTTCTGCAGTTTAATTCCTTACATATCCGAAACCAGGGAAATTTTACTGCCCGATTTCCGTATGCAACCTGATGGTCAGGTTCGCCCAGAAAACTGGATTTCCTTAAAAACCAAACCACCGGGCATTCCCAGGTAAACAAATAAGAATAATTGGCCGGAAGAAAACTCATACCCATTATCTGGCTTGGCCTTGGCGGGTTAATATTTGCCCTTTCATTCAGCACCTGTGGCAACAAAAATGCAAAATATAAAGATACGGCTTTTTATTTGAATTTACAAGACTCTGTGGATTATGTTGGCATCGCTGCCTGCAAAGATTGTCATGCAGATAAATACCACACATTTATTGAAACCGGCATGGGAAGCAGCTTTGGCGAAGCCACTCCCGCCAAATCCAAAGCACTGTGGACCAACGTGAAACCAGTTTATGATGCTAAAAAAGACATGTATTATCTTCCGTTTACCAGAGATGGTAAGTATTACATAAAGGAATACAGGCTGAAAAACGGCGACACACTGCATAGTCGCACTGAACAAATAACACATATTGTAGGCAGCGGACACCATACCAATAGCCACTTCTGGCATGATGGTGAATATTGGTATCAAGCGCCCCTCACCTATTACACCCAATCCGGCAAATGGGATTTACCACCAGGCTACGAAACAACAAATACAGGTTTTTCACGCAAAATTGATGTGGAATGCATGAGTTGCCATAATGGCATGCCCAAAGTGGAAGATGGCAGTATAAACAAGTTCACTCGAATGCCGGCAGGGATTGATTGTGAGCGTTGCCACGGCCCCGGAGAACTGCATGTGGCAGAAAAAAGAAAAGGAATCATTGTGGATGTAAATAAGATGGCAGACAGAACCATTGTAAATCCAGCCAGATTAACATGGAAACTTCAGGTAGACATCTGTCAGCGCTGCCATTTGCAGGGTAACAATGTGCTGAAACCCGGCAAGAAGTTCACGGATTTTCGTCCAGGCATGCACCTGGATAGTGTGTTTGAAATTTACATGCCCATGCATGAGAACGGCAAATCATTTTATATGGCCGGCCATGCCGAACGTTTGCAGATGAGTAAGTGTTTTACATCATCCAATAAAACCGATGGAAAACTCAACCTTACCTGCATTACCTGCCATAATCCGCATGTGAGTGTGCGTAAAACCAATACTGAACTATTTAACAAGGCTTGCAACAACTGTCATGGAGGTGGCGGAAATGCTGCAAAATTCTTGTGTACCGCTCCCAAATCTGAACTTACACTGCAAAAAAACAACTGTGTAGCCTGCCACATGCCCAAAAGCGGCACTTCTGATATTCCACATGTTACAGTTCACGATCATTACGTTAGAAAACCTAAAAAAACGAATGAGGCCATTTCATTAGGCAAACCAATTGGTTTATATGCTGTTAATCAGACTAACCCAAAACCTGCAATGCAATTGCAAGCGTATTTAACATGGTTTGAAAAGTTTGATGCCAATCCGGTGTATCTTAAAAACGCCCATACTCTGCTAAGTAAGGGCGGTATTGAACAAGAGATTCACTATTACTATGCACATGGTCAATGGGATGAAATAATGGTATTATCGGGCAAACTGAACAACAATGAGACTTCTGCATGGACCGCCTACCGTGTAGGTAAAGCCTTTGATAAGGCTGAGAAAATTGAAAATGCAATAGACTGGTATCGTCAAGCGGTAGAAAAAATGCCGCTGCAGGCTGATTTTACAGCTGAACTTGGCAATGCACTCATTCGCAAGAAACGCTTTACAGAAGCTATAGAGATTCTTACCAAAACCCTTAAGCAGCAAAACAAACACGAACTCACATTGCTCAACCTAGGCGTTGCTGAATGGCTAAATGGAAACAGCAGACAGGCTCTGGTGTATTTGAAAAAAACAATTACCTTGTTTCCAGACAATGAAAATGCAAGACTGTATCTGGCGGAGATTTACATGAAAATAGGCGATAAATCCCAGGCTCGCTTTCAACTAAATGAAGCACTGAGAATACGACCCGGTAACCGAGAAGCCAAAGAATTGCTGGACAGGTTGTGATATAGTCATACGGCTTTCGTTTTTTTTTCGGAATTTTGCAACTAATATGCTAGATAAGTATGGAATCGCGAAGCGCATAGCGCAGGAATTGCAGGACGGATACTATGTAAACCTGGGTATCGGTATACCTACGCTGGTGGCCAATTACATTCCCGAGGGTGTTGAGGTGGTTTTGCAAAGTGAAAACGGCTTGCTTGGTATGGGGCCCTTCCCTTTTGAAGGTGATGAAGATCCGGATTTAATCAACGCAGGAAAACAAACCGTTACCACAGCCAAGGGTGCCAGTTTTTTCGATGGTGCCACTTCTTTTGGCCTGATCCGCGCAGGCAAAGTTGATTTAACAGTTTTGGGTGCCATGGAGGTCAGCGACAAAGGCGATATCGCCAACTGGAAAATTCCCGGAAAAATGGTGAAAGGTATGGGCGGGGCTATGGATCTTGTGGCTTCAGCTAAAAATATTATTGTGGCCATGCAGCATACCAACAAAGCTGGAGAAAGCAAGTTGCTTACCGAATGCACCTTGCCAATTACCGGACTTCGTTGTGTTAAAAAAGTGGTAACAGAACTGGGCGTATTCGATATTACAGATCGTGGTTTCGAACTTAGAGAAATTGCAGAGGATGTTACATTAGACGAAGTAAGGGCAAAAACCCAGGGCCGACTTGTAATTGAGGGGGATATTAAAACCATCAGGTTCTCTTCCTGACGAGTTCACCGTTTTTATACTCAAACTTTTTGCCACGGATTAATACTTCTGTGCCAACTTGCCATTTTTTCATCTCTGAAAGCTCTGTGCTCAATACAAAAAGGCGACCACCAGTAGCTTTTGTTATATCGATATAATCTTTGTGTATTTTATCGGTGGCACCACAAAGCATAACACTTACTGGTTTTTTCACGTTCTTCAGTAGCGAGATGTCTTTCACCGAAGCCCCATTGTCGGCAATTAGCAACACGGTATCCGTATTCGGCCAGTGTTTTAATGTTTCCAGAACTGCCTCTATGTTATTTTCCGGAATGTCACCACCCGTTCCGGCCCTCATTGCGTGGTTCATGGCCATATATACCGAATCGTAATTTGAGGATGACGCAAAATGAATACCACCCGTACTTCCAATTTTTTTCAGCATATCGGGCTTGGCATCACCGTCATTAAAAAACACAAACCTGCCATCCTGTAATACTTCTGGTCTGTTTTTCAACCACAGCATCACCTGGGTAGAATAAGGGCTCATACTACCGGTCACATCAGTCACCACAGCCATTTTATTACTCCATTGGCGTGAAATCAGGTGATTGTACTCTTCTACATTCTTAAAAATTGATGTATCATAATACCCTTTCCGTGCATAATATCCGCCGGTTCTTTTTCGTACAGTACTGTCTCTTCGGATTTTATATTCTTTTTCACGCATGCCTAAAAAACTGCTTGTATAGCGCATACCCTGCTTTCTTTTGTTCTTATTTACAGGAATATAAAAACCCGTTTCCTCTTTCACCCGCTTAACCTTCCAATCAATCTTCTCAGGCACCCATTTCAAACTGTCATGATAGCTGTCTATTACTGATTTCATAAGTGATATCTCCCTTTCAATCAACAATTTTGGAGGTTCATTTTTTAGTAAAATGATGAACCCATGAAAACATTTCACGGCATCCTCTTTTTCGGTGGCCTGCCGTTGCTCCATGATTTTCCATTGTATAGCCGTATCATTAAATACGATAGGATATAGCTTTTTAAGATTTTGGAAACGGTAATAATTTAGTTTAGGCTGATTGAAGGTATCTACCTCCCTGAAGCGCGTATAAATCAATGCAACTGAATGAATTCTGTCCGACGATGGAATATCACCCAACTGTGATACATCCCTGAACTCTGCTGATGAAAAAGGCATAGGCAGATAAATCATGCCTGGATAAGGTATTACCTTTTGGGTCCCTATTCCCACAGGCTTTATTTTCATAAGGCTGTCAATGCTCACCATCTGAGCGGTCAGCATCTGCGACACCGTCAGAAATGCTATCAGCGAAATGGATTTTAACGTCTTCATATTAATTCCATAACGCAAATAGAAACTGTTTTATTGGATACTGAGTAAATTGCTGATTCCCAGGGGTCTTTCTGATGTAAACCCCTCTCCAAATTCCACGCCTATACTGTGGCCCAGTTCCCTTGCACGGGCTTCAATAAAATAGAGAAATTCAGCAGAACTGATAGGCGTCTGAGGCCCATCATCACCATCACGGTAAAATTGAGTGGCAAAAGCCCGAATGGCTTGCATTTTTTGTGAAAAACTGTCAGAAATATCCACAACGAAGTCGGGTTTTATGTAGCGATCCTGAATGTAATGATATACTGCATCGGGACGCCAGACTGCCTGCTCAATGCCATCATTGTGGGTTAACACTTTGGGAAGCCCGGCCAAAAAACAGGCCCTGCCGACCAGTGTGGCGGCTCTTCCGTGATCGGGATGACGGTCTGTTAAAGCGTTTGCCATAACTACCCTGGGACGAAAATGGCGGATTTCTGCAACTACTTTAATGAGTGATGCTTCGTCGTTTTCAAATAAACCATCCCTAAGCCCAAGGTTTATCCGCGAATCAACACCCATGATTTTTCGGCTTTCTTCAGCTTCCGCAGCGCGGGTTTCAGCGTTTCCACGTGTTCCCAGTTCACCCGCTGTTAGATCCACAACAACCACTTTTGCACCTGCCTTAATATGATGTATGAGGGTTCCACCTGCTGCAAGTTCTACATCATCAGGGTGCGCACCAAAAGCCAGAATATCTATCATGGCTGAATCTGAATGGGGGGATTAAACATAAGCGCTGACATGGTTTTACCCACCTTCTGCAAAGTTTCTTTACTTACCGAAGTCATATCGTCTGCATGGGTGTGCCAGTAATGAGCAAATGTCTTTTTTACAGGATCGTGCTGTATTATATCAATCATAGGAATCTGGCTGCCCTGAAACACGTAATGGTGATCATCCGTGATGGGATAAACGTTTTCATTGGAAAACGTACTGCCAAAACCCAATTCTTCTGCAATGGCCCAGGTATGGTTCATCACCCAGCCTGCCTGTTGCATGCTCAATGACTCGCGCCCAAAAACGGCATCCTTGCCACCTACCATGTCCAGTAGCACACCAAATTGAGCTTTGTATTTGGGTGTATGTGGATTTTTAGCCCAATACTGACTTCCCAGACAAAATGAATTTTCATATTCACTTTTGCCATAATCCTCAGCATCAAAAAACACAATGTCAATTCCGTAGGCAGGTTGATTTTTCTTCAAGTTACGTGCCAGTTCCAGCAAAACGCCCACACCACTGGCACCATCATTGGCAGCGGCTATGGGTTCATTTTTTCTTGTCGTATCATTATCTCCCCATGGACGGGAATCCCAGTGCGAAGCCCATATGCCGCGTTGCACAGACTTGGGCTTAAAAGCACCGACAAGGTTGTAAACCGGTATTTTTTTGTTATCCCAGGTAACTGCGGTTGCTTTTTGGTAATAAACTGTATCACAATACAACTTTAGTTTTGCATACAACCAGTCTGCGCAGCGGGCATGAGCAGCCGTTCCGGGAATCCTGTAACCAAAATCCACCTGTTTTTGAATAAACGCGTAAGCAGTATCTTCTGAAAAGGCGGGATATTTATTAATAACAACCGAAATTTTACTTTCGGAAGTGTCATCATCAACATTCTTTTTTCCATTGCAGGAGCTGGTGCTGATTATAAGCAGCAGCGATGGAAACAATAAGCTAAAGACAAGCAATCTTTTCATTCACCTACAAAGATAAATTGATTTGCTCTGCATCGCTTAAAATTTATTGTCTGCAATACCACTGCGCCATATGGTGTATATTCGCATCATTGGAAAACATTGCCATTCAAAGCATGACCGGATTTGGCCGAGCAGAGACCAATGAAGCCGGGATAAAAGTAATATGTGAGGTTAAATCCCTCAACGGGCGCTACCTGGATCTTGATATTCGCCTGCCCAGGTTTCTATATGAACTGGATGCTTCTCTGCGCAAGTTGTTACAGGAAAAACTGGAACGCGGTTCAGTAACGATGATGTTTAACATTGAGTTTACCGGAGCAGAAAATGCGCCTGACATTAGCATAAATCAGGCATTGGCAAAAACGTATTTTGACAAGCTCAGCCTTCTCAGCCATTCATTAAACCTGGATTTTAGGGATCCTTTCAACCAGATCATTCGAATGCCGGATGTGGTTGGCAATGTTGAGAAAACACTTACCGATGAAGCCAAGCAGTGCATTCTGCAAACCGCTTTGAAAGCCATTGATAAACTCATTGGATTTCGAAAACAAGAGGGCAATTCAATTCTGGAAAAACTTTCCGATGCCTCAGGTGAAATAAGAAAACAACTTGCTGTAGTTGAGTCTGAAGAGGAACCACGCAGGCAAAATCTGAGAAATAAAATTAATAATTCCATAGCTGAACATGTGCGGGACAATATAGCAGACTTGAATCGGCTGGAGCAGGAAATACTGCTTTATATGGAAAAATGGGATATTGCTGAAGAAAAACAGCGGTTAAAACAGCACCTGGATTATTTTGATGAATGCTTAAAAAAGGAACCGCTGGGTCGCAAACTCAACTTCATTTCGCAGGAAATGGGTAGGGAAATGAACACCATGGGGGTAAAAAGCAACCATTTTCCTATGCAACAGGCGGTGGTGCTCATGAAGGAAAAACTGGAACAAATAAAAGAACAGGTCCTTAACATTGTTTAAATGGAATCTGTTCGTTGCGAATGGTGCGGAACCGATGAATTATATTGCCGGTACCATGACACAGAATGGGGCGTGCCTGTTTTTGATGATCAAAAACTATTTGAAACCCTTATTTTAGAGACATTTCAGGCTGGGCTGAGCTGGATAACAGTTTTGAGAAAACGGGAAACATTCAGGAAAGCCTTTTTAAACTTTGACCCAAACAAAATGGCTGCCATGAAAGAAACTGATATTGCAGCACTGATGCAGGACCAGGGAATTATCCGAAACTTAGCCAAAATCAAAGCGGCAGTAAACAATGCTCGCTGTTATTTAAAGATGCAGGAATCCGGCAAGCCACTCGGATCTTTCCTTTGGCAGTTTTCTGATGGAAAAACAATAATAAATGAATTTTCCACTTTGCATGATTTGCCGTCAAAAACATCACTAAGCGACAAAATTAGTCGGGAACTGAAAGCACACGGATACACTTTTATGGGAAGTACTGTGGTGTATGCCCACATGCAGGCGACCGGAATGGTAAACGACCACCTAACAAGTTGTTTTCGCTATCGCGAACTGATAGACAATTCCCATTAACATTGTATCTTGGCACCATGAAATTAAAAAGCGGGCTCTTGATTTTGCTTATGGCAGGAGCGGCTCCGCTAGCGGGTCAGGCTGGTCGACAATTTATAAACCTGAGTGATTCCAAAGATTTTAAAGGCATGCAGATACTGGATTCAGCACTGCAAGACAAACGCATTATGGTTTTAGGCATAAACCGCTACTACTCCGAAATAACGCGGACGGTATGTATTAAATTTATTTCCTATGCCAGAAAAAAGAAAGGTTACAGAAATATACTCGCTCCTGTATCGCCCATTTGCGGTGAGTGGTTAAACCGTTTTGTATATCTAAATGATTTTTCGGTTCTAAATGACCTGAATCTGGCAATGGAACCTAAGGATGTGTTGTTTTATAAACGGTTAAATACGCTTAATGAGGGCATTCCCGACAGTCTTAAATTCAGGATTATTGGCATTGGTCCGGAAAACAAAACCTTAATTCCGGCACTGGGAATTTACAAACTCCTAAATGGCAAAAACCCGCCCGACAGACTTCGTATTCCTATTGAAGCATTGATGGGAGCTGTGCGCTACCAGCAACTAAAAAATGACACCCTGAATAACTACAATGCTGAAGGTAAATTTCGCATTAACAATACGCTTGTTACTTTCAACAGAAGTTTTGATACACTAAAAAATGCTTATCAAAATTGGCTGGGAGATACAGACTGGTTTCGGATGGAAGCATATATGGTCAGCCTCAAATCAGCCATTCAATATGAAACGCTTGAAAACACTGCCATGGAAGACCCTGTTAGGGTTAGCATGGTGGTTGAAAACATAAAAAGTACAATACTTTCACACCCAAACGAACGTTTTGTAGCAATAATAGGTCGTTGCTATGCATCCAAAATTTGGCTGCAGGGTTCCTGCCAGCTATATAACTTCTCACCGGTTTGCAGTAAAATAATGGAAGACACCATTATGGGGGCGCAGGTCTTCAATGTTGGCGTTTATTATAACGAAGCTGCAGATGCTGAAGATGAGCCGTTGGAAATTAAAACTATGCTTCAAGCCATACGATCTGGAGCACCCGTTTCCTCAACTTCATTAACAGGCAGCATCAAGACAAATCAATCAGCGCCCTTCAACTATATGCTTGTAATGGGTGGCAGTAACAAAATCAATGTTGTATTGCCCGATAATTTAACACCACAGATTAGCAAACGCATGAAAAGCAGGGCTATGTTAAGTACTGGCGTAAATATGGGATATCATATTGTAGATGTGGTCGCACTCAGCAAATTAATGTCAGGATACGGCTTACCTAAGGTAGAAATTATACCCGATTTTGGACTTAATATTTCAACCCATGATAAAGAGAATTTTCTGTATGAAGCTGGTTTTTTTCAGCGAATGAGAATTCCCGGTTCGGCCTACCATTATTGGGGTACCTATTTTTCGGCAGTCAATGAGTTCTATACACCTGCACATTGGTTGAAGTTAGGTTTAGGCATCAACATAGGTTACCAACAGCACTATGTAAATAATCCATACACGCTCAACGATACTATATTTATATCACGGTATACGATGCCGACCAGGGCCGTAAATCCTGTCTATACATTTGGTATTACAGCAAAAAGCAAAATAAACTTATCCCGCTTTTTCCTCAGGACGGAGTTAGGATACGGCAGAGACATCTCGGATAACAGATGGCGGGTAAATAATCAATACAGTGGCCCCATGGGGCAATTCAAGGGAAATCAAGTATTTTTAAATATAACCGCAGGCTTTCATCTCGTAACAGAAAATTCGCCCAAAAGAAAGGAAAAACTTTGAGAAATATCACTTTATTCATACTGATATCTTTTACGGGCTGGAAATTTGCATTTTCTCAATGGGCTGCGAAGTCAACACTATTCAATGCCACACCATTCTATAAAATCAATACCGAAATTCCGGAAGATTTTTCAGGAATGCAAGAACTGGAAATATATGTGGAAGGCCCTAGGGTTTTCATGTCCGGAGAAAATCACCGGCATGTTATTATGAATGGGTTAATTGAATTTAAGTTGCTTCGTTTTTTACATGAAAAGGCAGGTGTAAGAAATTTGCTGCTGGAACTCGGTGAGGCGCGCGGGTGGTACGCAAACCGGTATGTAAATGAAAATGATACACTGACCAGGCCATACCTGCATGCAACCACATATGCAGAACATATGAAAGTTCTGGATAATATCAGACAATGGAACCTTACGCTTCCCGCAGACAAACGCATTCAGATACATGGGATTGATGTGGAAAGATTCAATGACATTGCCATGTTGCGTCTTTCTGATTTACTGCCAAAAAAAGATGTACCAGAACGCTTGTATGCTGCTGTTCATACCGTTCATCAAACTGCCGGCTGGCTAATGCACATTGGGTTGATTGAGTATGAATCGAGCAACAAAAACAAGCCCCATAGAAAAGAATCTTCCCCATTCTCCGTTGATGAAAGCATTGAACTTGTTTTAGCGCATTTCGACAGCCTGGATTTGGACCTCCGGAAATGGCTTGGGAATCGATACCCTGAAGTTCAATCCGGAATCAACAATCTGCGTGAATATCAACAATGGAATGCGTATAGAAACAGTGCCTTTTATTACACCTGGCGTGAAGAAAATATGTATCGCAAACTTACCGCGCTGCTAAATAAAGACTCATCAGCCAGGTACTACGGACAATTCGGGCGCTGTCATTCATCTTATGTAAAACAGGATGGAGATTGCGGATGGTATGCATATCATAGCGTTATGAACAGGTTACAGGAACGTTATTTTCATTCAAACCGCGGCACACTCAGTATTGGTGTTTTCTATGAAGAAGAAATGGACGAAAGTTCGTATAGTGATGATAGCAGAATCGAAAATAAACAACAGCAAAAAGAAATTAGCGCCATGATCCGCAGGGCTCCTGATGGTTCAGTGAGTATTTCGAAACTTGATAACAACCAAAATCCGGCACTTGCCTCACGGTTCGGATTCTTTATAGCTGTGCGCGAATGGGTACCTGAGAAACAGAAAATAAGCAAACCGGAAAAATTGGTTTCTCTGTCTTTTGGAAGCAATTTTTGGTATCTCAATAATGCCAGCCAAATTCCCTATCATATAAATCCGGCATGGCAAGAAAGAATCACAGCCGAAAAACCAATCAGTTTGGGTATTAACTGGCAAAATCCGCGTTTTACGGCATCTGCCCAAATTGGTTCCACCCTCTCCACTGAATACTATGGAAAGAAAGATGAACTTTCCATCCGCTATTTATTAAACTACAAAAGCATTTACACAGGCTGGCGATTTATAAAAAACAAACGGCTCGGTGTGGATTTAGGTCCGCAGTTGCTTTATGCCACACAGATTATCAAATGCAAACGATTGGATGGCGGATTTTTAAATCCGGATCCAACGTATGAAAAGCGAGTAAATAACCATGCCATGTGTGCAGGACTTCAGATTCGGATGTTGTACAGAATACAGGCAGGAATAAATGCAGGAATGGCCGCAGGATATATTCGTGATCTGTCAAACCCCGACTGGTTTATTGCAAAGAGCAACCTTTACTATGCCCGAAATCTATTGCAGACTCAGGTCACCGGGCGCAGTTTATCGGTTTTCTTTAACTTTGACATTTGATTTTATATGAAAGATTTACTAAAAGGTCTACCCAACCTGCTGACCCTAGGAAACCTTGCCTGCGGTGCCGTTGGCATTGAACGGCTTATGGCAGGCGATATGAATAGTATTTTGATTTGTTTGGGATTGGCAGCAATTTTAGACTTTGCCGATGGATTTATTGCAAGGTTGCTGGGCGCCGATGGCGAACTGGGCAAACAACTGGATTCACTGGCCGATTTAATCACTTTCGCCCTGCTGCCCGGTCTGGTTATGCTTCATTACACCCTCGAAAAAGGTTATTGCATGCCTAATGGTTTTTGCACCACGAGATACGCCTGGCTTGCCCTGCCGCTCGCCGGTGCCTGGAGACTGGCCAATTTTAATATCGATACACGTCAAAAAACGGGCTTCTTAGGCGTTCCTACCCCCATCATAGGTATTGCGTTCGGCTCCTTGATACTTGCGTTTGAAAACACAACAGATAATGCATTAAAGCCCTTTTTTGAACATCCCTACTTTTTCAGTTTTGCTCCCATCATTGCGGCTTATCTTATGGTTTCTGACTTGCCAATGCTTTCATTAAAATTTAAAAAAGGAGATCCTTTGCTTTATTGGAAAGCTGCCGTTCCCCTGCTTGGATTGGCTTGCATACCTGTTTTTAGCGTATATGCAGGCATACCGTTTTTACTGGTATATGTTTTGTGGTCAATTATTACGAACTTTGTAACGCAAACTAAAAATGGCTAAAGTAGGTATAATCATGGGCAGCGACAGCGATCTTCCAATCATGCAGGAAGCTGCACGCATGCTCGAACATTTCGGCATTTCATACGAAATCACTATAGTTTCTGCACACCGTACACCGCAGCGCATGGTAGATTATGCAACAAAAGCACCCGAAAAGGGCATTAAAGTTATTATTGCAGGTGCCGGTGGTGCAGCGCACCTTCCCGGTATGGTAGCCAGCATAACCCATCTGCCGGTTATTGGCGTTCCTGTAAAAAGCAGTAATCTTAACGGTATAGACAGCCTATACAGCATTGTGCAAATGCCTCCTGGCGTGCCGGTGGCTACCATGGCGATTAACGGTGCAAGAAATGCCGGAATAATGGCAGCTCAGATTCTGGGTGCCCAGGATGAAAATATCGCCCAGAAGGTAAAAAACTACAAAAAACGCCTGAATGATGAAGTACTGGATAAGGCAACCCGTCTTGAAAAGCTCGGGTATGAAGACTTTTTGAACAAACAAGAGAATATCTGATGCTGATAGTTGGAAACGCCCTCGTTTCTGAAGACATTATTGAGAAAAAATTCGCCTGCGATACCAGAGCTTGTTTAGGCGCTTGCTGTGTAAAAGGCGACGCCGGTGCTCCCCTTCTTCCGGAAGAAATTGAAATACTTGAAAAAGAACTTCCTGCAATAAAGTCATTTTTAGCAACAACCGGCCTCGAAAACATTGAGTCAAACGGGTTTCATACCACGGATCCTGATGGCGAAGCGGTAACTACATGCCTGCCCGGTGGTGAATGTTCTTTTTTGGTTTATGATGGAATGATGGCTACCTGCGGCATTGAAAATGCATGGAAAGCAGGCAAAACTGACTTTCAAAAGCCGGTTAGCTGCCACCTCTACCCTATCCGTGCCAAACAATATGGCGAGTATATCGCACTAAATTACCACCGCTGGGATATTTGTGAACCAGCTTGCGGGCGTGGAGAAGATGAAAACATACCTGTTTATGCTTTTCTGAAGGAAGCCCTCATCCGTAAAATGGGTGATGATTGGTACACAGAATTGTCTGAAGTGGCCGCCGAATGGGCATCACAAAAAAACAACCGATAAAATTCCGGAAACCATCAGCCATTTCAAACGCTTCTGTATGCGGGTATAATCCGCTTTTTCTTCTGCAGTCAGTAGCTGATAATAAAAATAGAATACAGGCATCAATACAAAAACAGCGCTAAAAATACCGAAATACAAGTTTTTACTTTCCGTGATTATATAAACCATGTGAATATTAAGCAAGGTAAGAATTGCCATACTTAGCCAAACGGATTTTCTTGCACCATATTCGATGGGAAATGTTTCGTATTCCCTTGTTTTATCGCCTTCTATGTCCTCAATATCTTTAACGATTTCCCGCGCCAGTGTAATCAAAAATGCCAGAAACGCGTATTCCGCAAAATAACCATTGAACTTTTCATCTACGCCTTGCGCAGAAAAGAAAACTACAACACCGTTCATCAACGAAACAAGGATGCTTCCCCATAAGGTGGTTCCTTTTAAATCGGAGGAATAAAAATAGAGTAATACAGAAATCAAGACGCATACCAACCCCATGCTGAGACCAGTTAAAAAGCCAAATACTATTGAAAGAATCAGCAGCAGTCCGTAAAACACCAAGCCTGCATTTATACTGATATGTTTAGCAATGATGCGTTTTTCCGGCTTATTGATAATATCTTCTTCAATATCCAGAATATCATTAATCACGTAACCGGCTGCAGCCGTAAAAAGAATGGCAAGCAATACTAATAAAGCATCGGGCCAACGCAAATTTTGTACATTCCATTTGGATGCATGCATCATAAACAAACCCATGGTAAGGATAATTATTCCCAGGTTTACCGGACGCAAGAGAATCCAGTAATATCGGAAAGCGGGTTTTTTATTGTCTTCCATTGGGAATGCTAATTTATTTTTTGGGAAACTTCATTTTGTAGGAAACATTCACCCTGCCCTGGCTGATATTGCTAAGCCTTGCTTTCAGCATGGTTCGTTTAAGAGGATGGATGCGGTCTGTAAACAAAATGCCTTCAATATGGTCATATTCATGCTGAATAATACGTGCCGCCATTCCTTCAAACTCATGGGTATGCTCCTGCCAGTTTTCATCAAAATAACGTAAAACCAGCTTGCTGTGGCGATTCACGTCTGCCCTGACCTGAGGAATGCTGAGACAACCCTCTTCATAATCCCATTTTTCATCAAATTCCTCAATAATTTGAGGATTAATAAACACCTGTTTAAATCCTTCCGGCTTGATATCTTCTATTTCAGAACCGTCTGTAATAAAAAGCCGAATTCCCAGTCCTATTTGCGGTGCAGCCAAACCTATGCCATTGCTGGCATACATGGTTTCGAACATATCGGCAATTAACCCCTGCAAATTGGGGTAATCCTTATCAATTTCTTTGGCTTTCTGACGTAAAACCGGCTGGCCATAAGCATAAACGGGCAATATCATGAGATTCTCTGAAGGTGGGTTTGTAAAATTAAGGTGGCGCTCACGGTATCCAGCAATTTCTTATCGGCACGTTTCTGTTTTCCGGCTCCGCTGTTGATAATGGTTTGTTTCGCTTCTCGGCTACTAAGCCTTTCATCAATGGTGAAAACAGGAATGTGCGGATATACTTCTTTTAGTTTTTCTATAAACAACAAAACCGGCTGGGTGGCGTGTGTGTCTTCTCCGCTTAAGCGGCTGGGCAGCCCAACCACAAAGGATTCTACCTGTTCAGCAGCTAGATATTGCTGAAGCCAAACATGTAACTGGGCAGTTTCTACAGCGGTAAGCGGATTGGCAATCATTTTCAGATTATCCGTAACTGCGATGCCTGTTCTCTTCATTCCGTAATCAAAAGCCAGTATGCGGGGCATTGTGCGAAGGTAAACATGATTAACGGAGCAAGGTAACTGTACCGGAATAATATGATTTTTTACCACTTTGCATTTGCACATACAGTTGCCAGAAATAAGCTCCTTCAGGGCACATTACGCCGTTTGCTGTTTTCCCGTTCCAGCCTTTTCGCTGATCATCACTTTCAAAGAGCTTTTCGCCCCAACGATTGAATATCTTTAGGTTTGAGGCTTTAACACCGATTCCTACGAAGTTAAACACCTCATTGATGCTGTCATTGTTGGGGGTAAAAACATTGGCCATTCTTATATCTTCATCGGCATAAACCGTTAGAATTGAAGAGAATGTATCAACACATCCGGTTACAGAGTCTGTGATTCGATGCAAAATGCGGTATTGTCCCTGTTGTGGTGCAGCAAAAGGCCAGGCAACACTATTCCCAGCCAAACTCCAGTTGTGTAAATAACCCCAGTTCTGCACAGGCAATGCAGTAACTGGCTCCCCTGATTTAACCGTATCGTTTGGCATAATATTAAATCCAGGATTGGGCCTGGGGTTCACCAGCAGGAATTTCACCGCAGAATCCTCACAACCATTATTGTTGGTTCGGTAAACAATGCGGAAGCGTCCCGGTGTGGAAGGCCAGTATGTTGGTGTAGTTGAAAGTTTCAATCCGCTAAAAACCCCGCCTTTATTGACCGGCAAGAACTTTACAGAATCAGTGTTTGTGCAAACAACGCTGTCTAACAAACGAAAATCTGGTTTTATTTTCTGAATCCAGGTGGCTTTGAACGTATCGCTGGCTGCCTTACAGCCATTGAATGCCTGCAGCACAAACCATACTGCCGTATCGCCGGATCCGGGTGTATAGGTTGTGGAAGTTGCCGTAGTATTCTGAATATTTCCTTTGCCACCAATCAGTTTCCAGGCAACAGGTCCGGCTCCTGAGCGCATTTTCAGCACTATGGCATTTCCTGCACATATGGTTGTATCTTTTCCCGCATAAACAGGCTGCTGGTTTTTCAAGGTAATACTAACCGTTGCCTTTACGCTGCTGTTGCAGTTAAACAGCCATAATTCAGGTGAAGACGGGTTGGAAAAATTGGGATAATAAACCGGCATCAGCGATGTTGTATCTGAAAAACGGCCGGTTGCAGCACGCCAAACGAAACACAAGCCACCGGAAACGGTTCCTTTCAGCAAAACAGAATCGCCGGGGCAAAAACTGCTACCATTTAGCGTTACCGCAGTTACTTTCATGGGCTCCACCGGTGCATTGCAGCCATCATTTAGATAGGTCGCAATTCCAAGGCTGTCAAAATTTACATATCCGCCGTCTTCCGCGCCTACGTTACCGTTTTGTTTCACCATTTTCACTTTGTCATAGGTGGCGGTATCGCTGCAACTTCCGGCAACAGTCAGAATGGTGGTGCGCAGCCCTGATGGAGTGGAATAATTGGCAAAATGCCCTGCTGTATTGCCTGCTTTTTGGAAAATAGCGTAAGCAGTATCAGAGAGGTTGGTAAACTGGTTTGAACCCACAATAAAGTTTGTGGAAGTAAACAAATACACTTTTTTATTGGCGGGTATACTATTGCCCGTGGGCTCCAGCAGCTTTCCGCAACCGGTAATGGGAGCGTTGATATTGGTTACAAGTGTTGCTGTGGCAGCTGTTTTTGTTAAACCCAGCCAGTTATTGGTAACCGTTGCCCATTTTAGGCTAATGGCAGTTGTTGAAATCGCGGTTTTTCCTGTTTCAAACAGCAATATCTCATTTTCTCCTTCCGGGCTACCGCAGGCATCCACTAAAATGGAGCGAATTTTAACGCATTTGCTGGTAAGGGTTTTGGATGAATTGCGAATGGATTTGCAGGGCTGGGCGATGATCGCACCGGTTAGACAAAACAATATAAAAGTCAGTAAAAATCTCCCCACAGTGCAAAAATAACCTATTTATTTCTATGGTTGGATGCTGATTTTATGGTTTTCAACAATTCCGTCCGCAGAAATAATGGTAAGGTTATACAGCCCCGGTTTCAGCATTTTTGTGGAAATCAAGGTAGAATTTTCCAACATGGTTTCTTGCTGCAACATGGTTCTGCCTGCGTTATCCGAAATTCTTATGGTCGCTAGAATTTTTGAAGGATTAAAAGATGAAATATAGAATCCCTTTCCGTCTGAAGGATTTGGATAAACATCAAATTTACTGTTGTAATTATACAGTTCACTGTCAATAACATTGATCCAAGGTGAAAATTCACTGCTCAGATCCTGCTCTATAAATTCCAGGCGGTAATAACGGTTTTGCTGCATGCGGTACATTTTTCTCATGCCTGCCGTAGAATCGATAAAGGAATAGGTGTTCACAGGCGTATTGCGTGCCTGCAGTTCAGCTACTCTTTCAATATTAATTCCGTCTGCACTGCTTTGCAAAACAACCGATTTCATGTGGGTTTCATCCAAGGTAACCCAATTTAGGTGAACTGCACCTTCTCTTTTTACACCTTTAAATGATAATAACTTCAGTGGAAGTGGTGCCATTCCGGTAGAACCTACTGTGAACGGACTAAAGGAGCTGACACCTGTTGCGGTAAGCGTAACGTTGGGCGCAGTTCCGGTATATGATGTGGTATAGTTCACCCACTGGGTACCATCCCAACGGCAAACCCGCAATTCTGAGAGCAGTCCGCCGCTACCTGTCAGGTAATCTGCAGGTGTGCCACCACCGCAACCGCTGTTGGTATTGAAATGCAGGGTAACATCCACGGCCGGTGTTCCGGTGGTTCGGTCAAGTTGCCAGTATTCGCAGAAAGAAACCCTATTTACCGGGCTGTTGATATTGGAGCCCACGCCGGCGGCAGAACTGCGTTTGTATTCTGCGGTGAATGCATCGGTAGATGCAGTAGTGCCGGCAAAATTGGCAATTTGTATGGGCTGATAGCCGGTACCGCTGGCTCCTACCGGAAAGGTAAAACCGGTGTTGCCTATTTTCTTGATCGGGCCATGCACAAACGAACTGTTGGAAGCCCCTGAAACCGAGGCACCATCGGCCAGGGAAAGCAGGTTGGTGGATGTGGTGGTGAGCACACCCGATGTGAGCGTAAGTGCACCCGTAACCGAAGCGGCATTGCCAAAAACAACGCCCCCGCTTCCGTTTAGGGTGAGGTTATTGATATTGCCTGTAAATAAAGATGATGGCAATGTTTGTCCGGTTGTATTGGTAAATGTAAGGGTACCTGCATCGGCATCTAGGGTGCCTGAGGTACGTGCCACAGAACCGGAGATAGTGAGGGTTTGTGAGCTGATATCAAGTATCCCTGATGTGAGGGTGAGGGTACCCGATATAGTCATGTCTTTATTTAAAGCAACACCACCTGAACGGTTAATTTCCAGATCATTAATGGCTGAAATTGTAGTGCTACTACCCGGAAATGCCGATGAGGCCGTAATTACAATTTTACCGTTATTCACGATGGTTCCACCGCCTGTATATGCTCCGTTTATGGTCAAAGTTACACCGGCATCTACCTGCAACGTTCCGCTGGACAGCGTTACATCGTTCAGCGTTTGATTTGAACTTATCCGAAGGGTTCCTCCGGATACCGTAACATTATTGGTAGCAGGGATGGTGGTGCCTCCAGATTTGTTTAAAATTAAGGTTCCTGCAGATACTTGCGTCAATCCTGAATATGTATTACCTGCAGTCATCGTTAGAGTCCCACTGCCAGCTTTTGTCAATCCATACGAACCCGATATAATACCTCCCAGGGTTAAAATATTGGCATCTACGATAATCGTAGGTGAAGCCGTAAGTGTTATATTGCCTGTTCCTTGGGTAAGGTTTTGAGTTCCTGTAAATCTGAACGAGGATGCAATTGACATGGAATTGGTAATTGAACGTGGTGAGTTTATCGCATCTATAACACCACCGTTGATGGTAAATGTGCCTGTTCCAAGTGCATTGTCATTATCGATTTCTAATTTCCTACCCGAATTGAGAGTAAAACCACCGCTGTAGGTGTTTGATCCGGATAACCTTAATTTACCAGATCCGCTACCGGATAAAGATAAATTTTTAGAAGCACCACTAATAACGGAACTGATAGTAATACCACCTGAACTATCTATGAAAATGATGTTATTGGTTGAATTCGCAATGGCAATATTCATTGTTTTATTAGACCCCACTTCGTTATTTTGAAGTGTCAACAATGAACTACTGTTATTTCTAAGTATAACGTTGGAAATCAAATTGATTAATGTGCCATTTAAAGTTAACGTTCCTGATGTGGTACTAGAGTTCCCAATAGTTAGAGCCCTGGTTCTTGTTGCATGGATTTCTATACCACCTATAGATAAAGCAGCAGTACCCATATTTATTCCCGCGGTTGTTGCTGAACCTGAATTTTGAAACTGGGCCACATCTGTACTTAACCAAGCTGATGATAAGGTACTCGGGTTCCAGTTCCCACTTGTATACCATGCTGTTGAAGCTGAGATGTTAGCCCACAACGTTACAGGAATTGTTGGCACCACGCTCACCTCCGTTCCGCTACTCCACTGGCTGCCTTCGCGGGTAAATGCCTTGATGTAATAGGTGGTTCCGTTGGTAAGACCGGTGACAGTCACTGAGGTACCAGCACCTTTGTAAACCACACTACCTGAAGTGTTAAATGTTGTACCCGATCCAAAGGTAGCATTGGCCGTATAGGCAGAACCATCCCCGGAAGGAGCAGCAGAAACCGAAGAGGTTGGCTTGGCCACTACCAGCACCTCATCATAACAGGCAGGCAATGCAAAGGTTACTTCCGATTGGGCATTACCATTTGTACCGGCCAGTGACGTTACATCTGTTGGTGTACATAATGTTGCTTGATTGGCGCTTGCATTTGTGCTTGTACCCGCACTATTTACTGCCCTCACCCTGGCATAGTAGGTTGTGTTTGCTGATAAACCTGATACCGCCTGCGAGGTGCTATTCACCGTTAAATCCTGATAACCGCTGATATAACTGGAAAATCCGGAATTGGCGGATAAATCCAACCTGTAACTGCCTGCTCCGGTTACCGAACCCCAGGTTATTGTGAATGAGCTCTGAGTAACCAAAGAAAAGGTGGGTGTTGATGGAGCGGCAGGCAGCAATACACTGTTCACCGAAGGTGCCGATGTTACCAGATAATCAATACTGCTGCCACTGTTGTTATATGGGTATATTTTAAAGGTATAGGTTGTTCCGGCGGCAAAACCCGTGAAACTGTTGTACGAAGATTCACTTCCGCCAAGATTTACAGCGCCTGTTCCATTGGAAACATCCAGATCATCCGCAACTGCGGTTCCGTCGGTGGGGTCAGTAACGGACGAAGAATTTACCAACAACAGATATCCATCGGGTTGCGGACTGGCTGCTGTCCAGGTTACAGGGATATTGCTTGTTGTTATAGTTCCCAAAGCAAACGAAGTAACATGGGCCGTTGGTTCAGGTTTTAGTGTGGTGAAATTTTGAACGCCGCCATAAACAGTACCCATGGTATTGCTGGCATAAGCCTGGTAATAATACAGTGTATTTTGGGCTAAGGTAGGGCTATTTGTGTAAGTGCCGGTTCCGGTGCCAACCGATACATCCGTTACGTTAGCACCACCAACAGTGGGCGCTGTATTAATGCTGCTGTAAACAAAACCACGGCTAACCGAATAACCGCCATCATTGGTCACATTTCCATTCAGGGTTGCAGTTGTTAAACCAACACCGGAAGCCGCTGATGTGCTAACTGCTGGCAAACTTTTGGTGGTGAAATTTCCTGTCAGTGGGCCGGTACTGTAACATGTTCCGGAATTAGCGTATTCTATAACAGCTACGTGGTAGGTAACACCAGTGGTTAAACCGGTAACTGCTACCGAAGTACCACTTCCGGCGTACACAACGTAATTGCCGGTACCTAACTGGCTGCCACTTCCAAAAGTAGCATTGGCCGAATAACTGGTACCCGAAGATGGGCTGCTGTTTACCGCAGAACCGGACTTTAACAACACTAGCACATTATCACCGTTACCTCGCGTCCAGGAAATGGTTGCAGCCACATCAGTAACACTGCTGGTGCCGAAACCGGTTGCCTGTGTTGAAGGTGCTGTACAACCAGAGGCAGGTGTACCGGTTACCATGGTGCTGGATGTACCTGAACCGGCAATATTTACGGCTCTAAAAATAATACTGTATTGGGTTCCATTGACCAGTGCAGAACTGCTCCCCGATTGAGTTGTAATGGTATAGGGAGAGGATGTTACACCCGAAGACTTGAAAGTGGAACCATTATCGGTAGAATATTCATAATCTGTAATGGCAGAGCCGCCGTTGGATCCGGGCGCCGTAAAAGTAACTTCTAATTGTTGGTTTCCGGGGGTTATGGTATTGATATTGGGGGCTCCCGGGGTGGTTCTTGGGGTACCGGAAGACGCATTGCTTTCTGTACCGTCTCCCGCTGCATTTACAGCTCTAATTTTAACACTGTAGGATGTTCCATTTGTGAGGCTTGTGATGGTGATTGGGCTGGTTGTGGCGGCAGGCGAAACTGCTGTATAGGAACTGCCACCATTCGTAGAGTATTTATAGTTTGTTATGGCGGAGCCTCCAGTGGACGAAGGTGCGGTAAATGATACACTTAATTGTTCATTCGCGGGCGTAATGGTTCCAAGCGTGGGGGCACCGGGTGTGTTAATAAACGTTTGTGTGCCACCGGCAGAAGCGGTACCGCTTTTGGTGCCGGAGGCAAACGTCAAATCTGATGTTGTAATTGCACTAACTGACAGGGTATTGCTCGCAGTTGGTGCTGAAGCCACATCTACGGTAATCCAAAAATAGCCGGTGGCACCACTGCTTATGGCTTGGGTAAGTGAGGAGAATGTATGGGAACCTGAACCCAAAGATGCAGTAATATCTGTGCCTATCTGCGTTGCAGTGCTCAAATCATCCGAAGATTTATACCATAACTGATATTTGGTAATATCGGAAGCACTTGAATTGGCGGTGGTAAATGCCACACTGTTTAGGGTAGCAGTGGCTGTGGTAACCGCGGCGGTAAATTTGTAAATTGGTTGCTTGGTGGCACTGGGAATGAGATCTGCAGCGGCAACGGCAGGGTTGGCTGAGGAAAGGGTGATGGAGGGGGTGGCTGAACTTACCATTATATTTGCGCTTGTTGCCGCATCCACAATTGGTGCTGCTGCTGTGGCTTTGATAGTATATACATCTGCCGAAGAAAATTGAATATTACTGTAAGTTGCCACACCCGCAACGGCATTAGGAGCTGTAGTACCAGATATACTACCTGCTCCACTCACTTTTGCAACGGTGATTGCACCAGTAAAGGAATTTGCAACAGGACCCGAGGAAGAACCTGATCTTGCCTCTGTGGTAAAGCTGGTAAGATTAGTACCAACCGTACCTGTTGTGGGTACACTAACCAAAGCAAGATGGGTAGGTGGCAACACACAGGTATTATACCATCTAATGTTATCCAAAGCTATAGTAGCAACGTTACCAGTTGAACTAATACCATAAAAACGAAAAGCATTGATGTTTGTGCTATTCGCTAATTCTGCCTTGGCTAAATCATTTCCCGCTAGTGAACCATTCACCCACAAGTCATATTTGTAAGCCGCAATAGAATAGGCACTAGATGCCCCGTAATTAACTGTTGATGAGCTATTATTACCAATAATAGTAACGTAATAACTCGTGCTTTGAGCAAATGGGGTCGATAAGCCGGTTGCATTCCAGCTAGATACCGCTCTATTCTTAGTGGTAATTGCACTTGAAGCTCCAAACTCCCATTGAATCCCTGTAAAAACCTGATCACCAGTAAATCCAGATGATTGGGCCGAACTAAACGAAGCTCCATTTCCTGCAAAGAAATACCAAGTACCTGATGATCCACCCGAAAGATGTAATTCAAATGAAATTGTAAATGTTGTAGCTGCTGTACCATATTCTGTGCTTGTAATACCAACACTATTTATAGAGGTACCTGTTGGTGCAATACCCCTCAATTCACCATCCGATCCAATTGATTGCCCAGGATTTTGAATTGTGAAACCACCCCCACCAGATCCAACTCTAACACCTCCAAATCCCGTATTTCCGGTAGTTGCCGTTGTTCCATTGGCAGTCGTTCCAAAATCGAGTGTTCCATTCGGTGTCTGCCCCCACCCCTTTTCACTCGCCCCAAACCATAGAATTACCAACAATATGCGGGGCAACAAATGCTTTATGTAGCTTGCTTTCACGGCGTAAATAAATGCTTGAGATTTTACAATTATACTATTAAATTGTTAATGAATAATAATGTTAATAAATAACGGAAAAATATACAACAAAAAAGGCCGCCCATCAGGCGACCTTTTTCTATACCATTTATCAGCAGATGCTTACATCATGCCGCCCATGCCACCCATGTCGGGGCCATGAGAATGGGGTTTTTCTTCTTCCTTAATTTCAGAAAGTACGCACTCGGTGGTGAGGATCATACCGCCAATAGAAGCAGCATTTTCCAGAGCCACACGGCTTACCTTCTTGGGGTCGATAACACCGGCAGCAATCAGGTTTTCGTACTTCTCGGTGCGGGCGTTGTAACCAAAATCGGCAGTGCCTTCGGTTACTTTCTGCACCACGATGCTGCCTTCGCCGCCGGCGTTGGCAATAATCTGTCGCAGGGGCTCTTCCAATGCACGACGCACGATGCCGATACCGGTGGTTTCGTCTTCGTTATCGCCGGTGAGGCCATCCAGCGCCTTGATGGCACGGATAAAGCTTACACCGCCGCCGGGGACGATACCTTCTTCCAAAGCTGCACGGGTTGCATGCAGGGCGTCATCCACACGGTCTTTCTTTTCTTTCATCTCCACTTCGGTAGCAGCACCGATATACAGCACAGCCACACCGCCGGCAAGCTTGGCCAAACGCTCCTGCAGCTTCTCACGGTCGTAGTCGCTGGTGGTGGTTTCGATCTGTGCTTTGATTTGGTTTACGCGGGCAGCAATGCCTGCTTTGTCGCCGGCACCGTTCACGATGGTGGTGTTGTCCTTATCAATGGTGATTTTTTCAGCACGTCCAAGATCAGTCAGCTGGGCATCTTCCAGTCTGCGGCCCTGTTCTTCGCTAATAACACTGCCACCGGTGAGGATGGCAATATCCTGCAGCATTTCTTTTCTGCGGTCGCCAAAGCCGGGCGCTTTTACGGCAGCGATTTTCAAAGCACCACGGATTTTGTTTACCACCAGAGTAGCCAGGGCTTCGCCTTCAACGTCTTCCGCAATAATCAACAGGGGCTTGCCGGTCTGCACCACTTTTTCAAGCACAGGCAGCAAATCCTTCATGGTGCTCACCTTTTTGTCGTAAATCAGAATGTAAGCGTTCTCGAGGTCGGCTTCCATTTTATCGGCGTTGGTAACAAAATATGGGCTCAGGTAACCACGGTCGAACTGCATTCCTTCAACCACCTCAACAGTAGTGTCGGTCCCTTTGGCTTCTTCCACGGTGATAACGCCGTCTTTGCCTACTTTCTTCATGGCTGCGGCAATCAGTTTGCCGATGGTATTGTCGTTGTTGGCAGAAATGGTGGCAACCTGCTCAATTTTGGAGTTGTCATCGCCCACGGCCTGGCTCATTTTGTCCAGGCTTTCCACTGCTGATTTCACGGCTTTTTCGATACCGCGCTTCAGGTCCATGGGGTTGGCACCAGCGGCCACATTTTTCAAACCGGCAGTTACGATGGCCTGTGCAAGAACGGTAGCTGTAGTGG
>VHBA01000033.1 GCA_016872175.1 Sphingomonadales bacterium
CCACCCTTCGATAAACTCAGGGTGACATGTGCCATTAGACCAATAAACCAATAAACCAACAGACCTCACATCACCCGCAGCCCTACCTCAAACGCAAAATCGGGTTTGTGGGGCGGGTTTAGGATGAAGGTTTCCCATTGGCCCTGGGGCAGATACACCGCGCATTGGGTGTTAGAGATGTGGTAAATGTGATGGTGCAAGGCAGCAGGTGTGCCCTGCAAAATGCCGTAAATCACTTCCGGACGCAGTTTCTCTGGTGTGTAAGCCGCATCGTGCCACACCACCACGCTGTTTTCATGAATGAGGTGTTTAAGTACGTTTTCCGTGTCGGATTTCACCATGTTGTAATGGTGGTCTCCGTCGATGAAAATGAGGTCGTATTGCTTATTTAATGCCGCAAAATCAAAGGAGGCAGTGTCGCCGTAGAGCTGCGTTACATTGGGCAGTGTTTTAGAAAAGTATCCGTGTAAATCCGCGTAGGCATTCGGTAGTCCCAGTGCTTTTATCTGCTCGGGTGATAAATTCAGGGTGGTACATTCCTTGGCCACCGCAGCCACATTGGCCACGCTCTCGCCTCGCCAGGTGCCAATTTCAAAATAGAGGCAGCCGGGCATCCCTGCTGCCAGTGATTTAAGCAATGCCAGATCCGTGGGCAATGAGCCGCCATCCAGAAAGGCAAAAGGAGCAATCGTTTGCCCTTCGGGTTTCAAAAGTTGCCTCAAATC
This sequence comes from Sphingomonadales bacterium, assembly GCA_016872175.1. Classification (GTDB taxonomy): domain Bacteria; phylum Bacteroidota; class Bacteroidia; order NS11-12g; family UBA955; genus RGEC01. The sequence goes on from VHBA01000033.1 coordinate 726, forward strand.
CAAGCTGGGGAGCCGGTAGGCCTTGCCTTTCAGCTTACGCAGCTTTTTATCCCACGCAGCATCTTCATCCAGCAAAAGGTTCAGCAGGGAAGGCTGCCTAGCAATTTTTAATAAGGCCTGTAAACCGCGTTTCAGCTTTCGCATGGGCCAGCGAAGATAGGCAATAGGGTCTTATTCTGTTTCCGGTTCTTCTGTGTCTGTGGCAGGTGGCAAGGCGCTTTCAGATTCAATTTCGTCTTCATCGGGCAAAAGGTTTGCGGGCAGATTTTTGGATGTGCTGAGCCCAAGTTTTCTGAGGCTATCTGCCCTTCTTACCAGATTTCCCTTGCCTGTGCGGAGTTTGCTGTATGCTTCTTCGTATATGTTATCGGCTTTTTTAATTGCATCGCCAACCTTGGTCAGTGTTTCGGCAAACCCTACAAATTTATCAAACATTTCACCTGCTTGTCTTGCAATTTCAACAGTGTTTTTATTGCTCTTTTCTGCCTTCCAAACAGATGCGATGGTGCGTAAGGTAGCAAGCAGGGTCGAAGGAGAAACCAGTACGATTTTTTTACTCCAGGCAGTCTCAAACAAATCTTTGTCGTTTTGCATGGTCAGGGCAAAGCCCGATTCAATGGGAATAAACATCAGTGTAAACTCAGGCGATTTCAGGTCCAGTGCGGTGTGGTAATCTTTCTCAGCAAGCAGTTTGATGTGGCTTTTCAGGGAAGCAACATGGGCCTTCAGGGCTGATTCTTTTTCAGGCGAACCATCCGCTGCTGAAGTGTACTGCTCATAAGCAGTAAGACTTACTTTAGAGTCAACAATAATGTTTTTTTCTTCTGGCAGAAATATCACAGCATCGGGTTTTATGGTGGCACCTGACGAGGATGAAGTAACAAACTGTGTTTCGTATTCACGGCCTTTGGTCAGTCCACTGCCTTCCAGCACCCGTTCCAGTATCATCTCTCCCCAGCCACCCTGCATTTGGGTATTGCCTTTCAGGGCATTGGTGAGGTTTTGGGTTTGTTCCGTTACCGTGTTGTTTAGAGCAGTTAGGTTTTTAATTTGCTCTATCAGCTGCGTGTTCCCTGTGTTTGCCTCCTGCCGGGTGGTTTCCACCTTTTGTTCAAATTCCTTCAGTTTTTCTTTCAGCGGATTCAGGATATCGCCCAGGGTTTTTTCCTGCTGCTGGGTAAGCACCTGTCCCTGTTTTACAAGCCCTTCGTTGGTTACCTCCTGCATGACTTTACGCATGAGTTTTTCGGTAGCTTCATTGCTCTGTTGCAGGTTTTTGTTTTGTTCGGTCAGGTTTTTTACGTCTGCCTCCAGCGATGCGATTCGTGCATACTGGTCTTTATTTTCCTGCTGAAGTCCGGGAACCGTATCTGCCTGTAGTTTCCAGGTTTCGGTGGCTGCCAGTTTGCCCGAAAATTGAGATTTTACAATGAAATAAGTGATAACAACACCTACAACAATTCCGATGATAAGAAATACAATGTTTTCCATGATAATAAATTTATATAATTTGTTTTATACTGCGAAATAGGGGTCTGCAGCGTGAAATAAAAAATAAAATTGCCTTTATTTTACTACGCATATAGGGTGCGATGTAGAGGATTTATTTCGCGACTGGTTTCCTTTTTAAAGTACTTTTTGGTAAATTTTTCTATGTTATTGAACTTTCAAATTATCATAATTTATGATTTTTGCTCTTTGGCCATAATTGTTTTTTAAATAGGAGATTTGTAAATAGGTATTAATATTGTATATGGCCAGGAAGATTATACCATACAAGCCCTATTTAAAAGGGATTGCACAAAAACTAAGGAATAATTCTTCTAAGCCGGAAATTATTTTTTGGAATCAAATAAAACAGAATAAATGCAAGGGCTATGATTTTCACCGTCAGAAGCCTTTATTAAATTATATTGTTGATTTTTATTGTCCTGAATTAAATTTAATTATAGAGATTGATGGGAAATATCATGACAGTGAGAACCAGTCTGAAAAAGATGCTGAAAGGGATGAAGCACTGAAAGAATGGAATCTAACTGTAATTCGAATTGCTGCATCAGAGATATTAAATGATGTTTCTGAAGTAATGGGTATTTTAGAGTCTCAGATTGATAGTATCGAAAATAAAATAAATAGGGAAAACTAATTTCAAAGCCACTGTCAACCAACGGTCCCCTCTTGAGAGGGGTAATTGTGAGGTAAGCGAAATCAGTGTCAATGTCTGGGGTGTGTTTAATTTATTAAATTTAAATACCCTCACTAACCTCCACGCAACACACCCCGGCTTGTGAGCACAAGTAACATGTATTGCACATTTATCCCTCTCAAGAGGGGATCAGATGAGCACAAATTTGCAAACTGTAATTTAGCCTTTTAAGGCATTTCTTCTTCTGTATTCACCGAAGCGTCCGTCGGTAATTCGGCGGATTCTTTTTTGGTATCAGGCGTAAAAAAGCGGTGCTGACCAATAATGATAATGGCTACGCCAATGGTAATACAGGCATCCGCAAAATTCCAGATGGGACTAAAAAAGGTGAATTCCTGTCCGCCCCAAAATGGAAACCATTGTGGGAAGCGGCTTTCAATGATGGGTGCATAGAACATATCCACCACGCGGCCCTCAAACCAGCCTCCCTGATAATCAAAATTGCGGTGTTTAAACAATACACCATAGAACATACTGTCAATAATATTGCCGATGGCACCTGCCAGTATAAATGCAATGGAAATCAACAGGCCGGTATGGGCATGTTTTCGAATGTTTTGCCACAGATACCAGGCCCCAAAAATGCTCACGGTAATCCTAAATCCGGTGAGCAAAAATTTTCCCAAACGCCCCCCCAGTTCAATCCCAAACGCCATGCCGTTGTTTTCAATAAAATACATATTGAACCAGTTGCCCAGCAACGGCACCATTTGGCCGGGCCAGTAATGCGTTTTTACATAAATTTTGATGGCCTGATCGATGATCAGGCAGAGCAATAAAATGCTAACCGGCAGCCAGAATTTACGGCTGCTGAACAAAGAAGCAGTCGTTTTTTCCGTCTCAGGATTTTCCAAGTTTGGCCTCAATGCTTTGCGTGGTGTGGGGTACAGCCCTCAGTCGCTCTTTGGGGATGAGTTTGCCTGTGGTTTTGCATACACCGTAGGTTTTGTTTTCAATTCGAACCAAAGCAGCTTCCAGGTTTTGAATAAATTTCATCAGACGGGCGGCCAGCTGCGTGGTGTTTTCTTTTTCGAAGGTATCGGCCCCATCATCCAAAGTCAAATAATTATTGTTAGTGCTGTCGGTGCCGTTTTCATTGCCGTCTTTCAGACTTTTCTGCAGGGTGGTAAATTCCTCGCGGGAAGAAGCAAGTTTTTTCAGGATGATGTCTTTGAATTCCTGCAATTCATCGTCGCTGTAACGGGTTTTTTCCATGGTGAATTAGATTAAGTTTTTGGATTATTGGGCTTTTACAATTTTCAGCTTGGCAACGTATTCCTCTATCTCAATGGCTTCTCCGTCTGCACTGTCTTCAAAAAGGACATTATCGGCAAGCGTTTCACTGCAAATATACGATTTAAAACTGCGTATGCTGTCTTCCAGCTCCTGCGGACCTGAAAAGTGCAGCACGATGCGGTCGGTAACCTCCAGCCCGGAGTCTTTGCGCAGGTTCTGAATGCGGTTTATCAGTTCTCTTGCATTTCCCTCTTGTTTGAGTTCAGGTGTAATGTTCACATCCAGTGCCACGGTAAGATAGCCTTCCGTGCTAAGCAGCCAGCCGGGCATATCCTGAGTCATAATTTCCACATCGGCCAGTTCCAGTTCAAACTGACGGTTACCGAGATCCACATTCAAAACACCTGCTTTTTCCAAGGTTTGAATCTGTTCGGCCGTGAAGTTTTGTGCTGCTTGTGCCAGTTGCTTCATATCCGCGCCCAGCTTGGGTCCCAGGGTTTTGAAGTTGGGCTTTATTTTCTTTACAATCAGGTTGTTATCGGCGGAGAGTGTTTGAATTTCTTTCACGTTTACCTCAGCCATAAACAAATCGGCAATGTGGTTTAACCGTTTGCCGAAGGTTTCATCCAGCACCGGAATCATCACCTTTTGCAAAGGCTGACGCACCCTTATTTTTTCCTTTTTGCGAAGCGAAAGCACCATGCTGCTGAGTTGCTGGGCAATCTGCATCGTTTCCTCCAGTTCGGTATCAATCTTTGTGCTGTCTGCAGCCTGCATCCGCGTCAGGTGAACGCTTTCCTCAGCTTTTTCGGTTGCCGTAAGACTCCTGAACAGCCAGTCAGCGAAGAACGGGCTCAGCGGACTCATCAGCTGAGATACCGCCAGCAGGCACTGATACAGGGTTTCGTATGCGGCCTTTTTGTCTTCGTGCAAATCGCCGCGCCAGAAGCGTTTGCGGCCCAGTCGCACATACCAGTTGCTGAGATCATCACACACAAACGTTTCAATGGCCCTGCCTGCGCGGGTTGGATCGTAGTCATCCATGGCTTCCTGCACGGTTTGTATCAGGCTGTTTTTGCGGCTGATAATCCAGCGGTCCAGCTCGGGGAGTTCTGCGTGGGGAATGGCTTTCCCGGCATCGTACACAAACTTGTCGATGTTGGCATACAGGGCAAAGAATCCGTAGGTGTTATAAAGTGTGCCGAAGAATTTGCGCTGCACTTCTTCCACACCGGCAATGTCAAATTTCAGGTTGTCCCAGGACGGAGCGTTGGTTACCATGTACCACCTAACGGCATCGGCCCCGTATTTGGCCACGGCTTCAAACGGATCAACAGCGTTGTTTAGGCGCTTGCTCATTTTGTTGCCAAACTTATCCAGTACCAGGCCGTTGGCAATTACGTTGCGGAATGCTACGCGGTCAAAAAGCAATACAGCAATGGCGTGCAGGGTAAAGAACCAACCACGGGTCTGGTCCACACCTTCTGCGATAAAATCGGCTACTTCGTTGCGCTCAAACAGTTCTTTATTTTCAAAAGGCCAGTGCCATTGTGCCATAGGCATGGCACCGCTGTCAAACCACACATCAATCAGGTCGGTTTCGCGTTTCATGGGCTTGCCGCTGTCACTCACCAGCGTGATGTAATCAACGTAGGGGCGGTGCAGGTCCAGTTTTTCGCGGTCTATGGATTGTTGCAGGCCCAGTGCGGCATTGGCTTTGCTAATTTCTGTGTGCAGTTCGTCAATACTGCCGATGCACTTCATTTCACTGCCGTCTTCTGATGTCCAGATTGGCAATGGTGTACCCCAGTATCGGCTGCGGCTGAGGTTCCAGTCTACCAGATTTTCCAGCCAGTTGCCAAAACGGCCTTCGCCTGTGCTTTTGGGCTTCCAGTTGATGGTTTTATTCAGTTCCACCAGACGGTCTTTCAGCGCGGTGGTTTTGATAAACCAGCTTTCCAGCGGGTAGTACAGAATGGGTTTATCGGTTCGCCAGCAGTGGGGATAGCTGTGCTCGTATTTTTCTACTTTGAAGGCCTTGTTTTCCTGTTTCAGCTTGATGGCGATGCGCTCATCCACGCTCAGGTATTTGTCGCGGCCCTGTTTGAGGCGTTCGGCAACTTTTTCTTCTTCCGTGAGGAAAGATTCCTTTACAAATTCACCTGCAAAATCGGTAATTTCTTCTGTGAAACGGCCTTTTCTGTCAACGGGTGTAAGGTTTCCAATGCCATTTTCCCTGGCGGTTTTAAAGTCATCGGCACCAAAACTGGGAGCGATGTGGACAATACCGGTACCGTCTTCCGTACTCACAAAATCGGCACATACCACCTTGAAAGCTTCGCCCGATTCGGGCTGCATGTAGGGGAGCAATTGTTCGTATCGCTTGCCTGCAATTTCTTTGCCGGTGCAGGAGGAAATCAGTTTCCAGGGCAGCACTTTATCGCCGGGTTTCCATCCTTCGAGATCCGCGTTTTCGCCTTCTGGCTGAAAGTATTTGCCCGCAAGGGCTTTGGCCAGGGTTACAAATTGATGTCGGCCGGTATATGGATTCAGCGTTTCCAGCTGCACGTATTCAATTTTGGCACCCACAGCCAGGGCAGTGTTTCCGGGCAGGGTCCAAGGTGTGGTGGTCCAGGCCAGGAAGTAATGATTTTTGGTGCCTTGCTCTTTAAACTGCGCTACGCAAGTGGTGTCTTTCACCATTTTGTAGGTGCCCGGCTGGTTGAGTTCGTGGCTGGAAAGGCCCGTGCCTGCAGCGGGAGAGAAGGGCTGAATGGTATATCCTTTGTGGAGCAAACCCTTATCGTTCAGCATTTTAATTAGATGCCAAAGGGTTTCAATATAGTTGTTTTCGTAGGTGATGTAAGGATCCTGCAAATCCACCCAGTAGCCGATTTTGCGGGTGAGGTCGTCCCACACATCCTTAAATTTCATCACATCCTGGCGACACTCGGCGTTGTATTGCTCCACGCTGATTTTTACGCCAATATCTTCCTTGCGGATGCCTAAGCGCTTTTCAACCTGAAGTTCAATGGGAAGGCCGTGGGTATCCCATCCGGCTTTGCGCTCCACGCGGTAACCCTGCAGGGTTTTGTAGCGACAGAAAATATCCTTGATGGCGCGGGCCATCACGTGGTGAATGCCGGGCATGCCGTTGGCGCTGGGCGGACCTTCAAAGAAGGTGAATGCCTTATCGGCAGGGCGGTTTTGGATGCTTTTGTCAAAAATGCCGTTTTCTTCCCAGAATTTGAGTATTTCGGCCTCAATGGCAGGCCAGTTCATCTGTTTGAGCGTTGGATACATAGTTCTGAGGCAGCAGTTTGAGTAAACTGCAAAAATACGATTTTCCGTTGGATGCGGCTACCTTATTGCATCAATAATGCCAAGGCCTCGGCTACACTGCCTTCCGCAATCAATTTCTTGGCCGTTTCTTCCCGGTTTTCGGTTCTGTATTTTTCTTGAACTTTAGCTACCATATCCGCATCAGGAAATGCAGGCAGGGCGGCCAGCATGCCAATATCGTTAGCACTTAAAATCTGGCTGTTTTTAATGTTTTCAGGGAGTGCATCGTAGCCGATGGTAGCTTGCATGGGCTGTGCCAACTGAAACAGAGCATCCGGTGTGGTGCGGCAATACCAGCTTCCTCCCATTCTGCCCACTAAATCAATTTTGGTCTGGTCAATTTTGCCGTCTGCCCCGATAAAATCCTTATTGATATGGATTTTCAGTACTTCGGCCATCACCAGGTTGCCGGCACCGCCGCCGGTTCCAAATTCCTTAATTTCAATCACACGGCATTCCATCTGCACCGGACTTTCCTTCACCCGCAAGGGTTTGATAAGATCAGAAGCCACAGGCGTAAACCCGGCCTTTTCAAATTCGCTGATGCCTTTGTCCCACGGTGCTGCAGCCACATTCATCTGCTGAACCATGCCAAATGTAACCACATTTACCACCACTTCGGGCACTTCCTTCACATTCAGATAGGTGTGTTTGGGTGAGCCATCGCGGCCGCTGTTGTTCGGTGCAAATACCAACACCGGCGGATTGGCGCTCACCACATTAAAAAAGCTGAATGGCGCGAGGTTGGGCCTTCCATCGGCATCGATGGTGCTGGCAAAACATATCGGTCTTGGCCCTACGCTGCCCAGCAGATACTGATGCAGTTGGGGAAGGGCGGTTTCTTTGGGGTTGATGGTCAGAAATTCCATGGTGGCGGTTATTTGAGGGTATGCCCCATTTTGTTTTTCTTGGTAGCAAGATAGCCGGCATTGTGGGGATTGGGTTCCACTTCCAGCGGTACATTTTCAATGATTTCCAGTCCGTAGCCAATCAGCCCGGTGCGTTTGCGGGGGTTGTTGCTCATGAGTTTCATTTTGCTTACACCCAGATCGCGCAGAATCTGTGCTCCCACGCCATAATCTCGCTCATCCATTTTGAAACCCAGCTGCAAGTTGGCTTCCACGGTATCAAAACCCTGCTCCTGAAGTTTGTAGGCCTTGAGTTTGTTGAGCAGCCCAATGCCTCGTCCCTCCTGGTTCATATACACAATCACACCTTTGCCTTCAGCTTCAATTTTTTCCATGGCTTTTTGAAGTTGTTCGCCGCAATCGCAGCGGCATGAACCAAATATGTCGCCCGTGAGGCAGCTGCTGTGCACGCGGGTGAGAATAGCTTCGCCGGGCTCCCATTTGCCTTTGATAAGTGCCAGGTGTTCCTGCTCGGTATTGCTTTGTTTGTAGGCCACCAGCTCAAAATCGCCGAAGCGGGTGGGCATATCCACGCTGATTTCCCTGCGGATTAGTGTTTCATTTTGCAGGCGATAGCGAATCAGGTCTTCGATGCTGATGATTTTGAGGTTCCATTTTTTGGCAACTTCAATCAAATCGGGCAAACGGGCCATGCTGCCCATTTTTTGGCAACTTCAATCAAATCGGGCAAACGGGCCATGCTGCCGTCTTCGTTCAGTATTTCTACGATGCAGCCCGCGGGTTCAAAACCGGCCAGACGGGAAAGATCAATGGCGGCTTCGGTATGCCCTGCACGCCTGAGTACACCTTCTGCCTTGGCTTTCAGCGGAAAAATATGTCCGGGTCGGCCCAGGTCTTCGGCTTTGGTGTTCGGATCTATCAGCGACTGAATTGTTTTGGCACGGTCGTGGGCACTGATGCCGGTGGTGCAGCCATGTCCGAGCAAATCTACCGATATGGTAAAAGCAGTTTCGTGGGTGGCGGTATTGGAACCCACCATCATGCCCAGGGTTAGCGATTCGCAGCGATCTTCGGTAAGGGGTACGCAGATAAGACCGCGACCTTCTTTGGCCATGAAGTTAACCAGTTCGGGGGTCATGTTGCGGGCGGCGGTGAGAAAATCGCCTTCGTTTTCGCGGTTTTCATCGTCCACCACAATCACCACGCGGCCGCGGCGGATGTCTTCAATGGCTTCTTCTATGCTGTTCAGGGTGAATTGTGACATGGGTTGATACAGATTTGACAACTTTCCAAAAGATGTCAAATTTTGCGTTTGCGCAGCAAAGTTCGTAAAAATGTATCAGTTTAGGGTTACCACGAAAGCAAATCTTCCAAAGCGGCCTGCACTTTGGCAGCGCTTGGCAGCATTTCAGCTTCCAGACCCATGTTCAGGGGTACGGCGGGCAAATCGGCAGAACCTAAGGTCTCCACGGGTGCATCCAGTTGGGCAAAACAGTGCTGGGCGATGCGTCCGGCCAGGGCTTCGGCGAAAGAGTTGCGCAGGGTTTCTTCGGTCAGCACCAGCACTTTTCCGTGTTTTTTCACGGTATCAAACACCAGTTTTTCGTCGTAGGGAGCCAGGGTGCGTAAATCGATAACTTCTATTTGACCGGGGAAGGCTTTTGCGGCCGACATAGCCCAGTAAACACCCATTCCGTAGGTAATCACAGCGCAGGTTTCACCGCGGTTCAGGGCTTCGCTGCTGCAATCCAGTGCTACGCGGCCTTTTCCGAAAGGAATCACATAATCCGCATCGGGTTCAGGGGTTTTGGCGGCTTCTGTGCCAGCAACCTTACTCCAGTAAATACCTTTGTGTTCAAACATCACCACCGGATTGGGATCGTACCAGGCCGATTTCATAAGCCCTTTCATATCGGCGGCGTTGCTGGGGAAGGCTATTTTAATGCCTTTGATGGGCAGAATGCTGCTTTCAACGGTGCCGCTGTGGTAGGGTCCGCCACCGCCGTAGGCGCCTGTAGGTACACGGATGACGGATGCAACCGGATATTTACCGTTACTGAGGTAGCAGGATTTGCTGAGTTCTTCCACCAGCTGGTTCACACCCGGCCAGATGTAATCGGCAAACTGTATTTCCACTATGGGCTTGCAGCCCACGGCACTCATGCCGGCGGTGCTTCCTACAATGTACGCTTCCTGAATGGGTGTATTGAAAACACGGTGATCGCCGTATTTTTGTGCCAGGGTAGCCGCTTCGCGGAATACACCGCCGAGGCGTTTGCCTACGTCTTGTCCGTAGAGCAAAGCTTCCGGGTTGTTTTTCAATATTTCATCTACCGCATACAGTGCGGCATCCACCATGATGATGGGCTCTTTGCCTGCCGGCTCGCGAATACCTTTTTCTTCGGTGATGGGCGTGGGTGCAAACTCATGCAGGTAAAGCATGTCCGGCGTGGGATCTGCGGCTGCTTTGGCGCGTTCAAAGTCATTCAGCGCAAGCTTTTCGGCTTCGTCTGCAATGGATTGAAGGTTTTCTTCTTTTTCGCCCAGGTTCAGCAGCAGGCTTTTCAATTGTGGAAGCGGATCCAATCTTTCGTGCTCTTCCAGGTCATCGCGGTACCATTCGCTGCGCACGCCGCTGGTGTGGTGGCCCAGCAAGGGTACTTTCACATGCACCAGCATAGGCGCCCGGCTTTGCCTGACGGTTTGCACGGCTTTCTCCATTTCAGTGTAGCACTGCACAAAATCACTGCCGTTGATACGCAGGCGGCGCATGCCCTTGAAGCCCAGGGCGTAATCAAACGCATCCATGGCGCGCATTTCATCGCCACTGGCGCTGATTCCCCAGTCGTTGTCCTGTACCAGATAGAGTATTGGCAGTTGGTTTAAAACCGCCATTTGAAAAGCTTCGGCGACTTCACCTTCGGTAACGCTGCCATCACCCAGCGAGCAAAGCACAATGGGCTTTTCAGCACCTTTCAAAAGGCCTTGTTTTTCCAGATATTTTATACCATGGGCTGCTCCGGTGGCTGGGATAACCTGCATGCCGGTGGCGCTGCTCTGGTGGGGGATTTTCGGTTTATCGGGTTGTTTGAGGGAAGGATGCGAATAATAACTTCTTCCTCCGCTGAAAGGATCATCGGCCTTGGCCAGCAGTTGCAGCATCAGTTCATAGGGTTCCATGCCAATGCCCAGCAATAAGCTTTCATCTCGGTAATAAGGGTAGGCAAAATCGATGGATTTAAGTTGCCATGCAGTGGCCAGCTGAATGGCTTCGTGGCCTTTTGAAGTGCTGTGTACGTATTTCGTTATCGGCCGGTTATCGTCGTATATACGTGCCATGGCCCTTGCGGTGCACATGGTTTTCCAGGCGAGAAGGAGGATGTCTTTGCTGACCATGAAAGGGTCGCAAAGATATGCGCTAACTTTATGAATAGAGAGCTTGTGAAGTTGTAAAGTTGCATTTTCTGAAATTGCCCTATATTGCACCTTTATTCCCTTCTGCATGAGAATACTTTTACTCAGCTTTTTTAGCCTTTGCACATGTTTTTCAGCCTGGTCTCAAATCCTTTTCGGCAGGGTGATTGACAAAGAAACCCGCCTGGGCGTTTCCTATGCCAACCTTACCTGGCGTGGCGGAGCAACATCGACAGACAGTGCAGGCGTTTTTCGCATAGATCTGAAAGGTGCAAAATCTGTGCAGATTGCGGCCATGGATTTCCAGGAAATGACCTACAGCGTTAACAGTGCGGCCGTTACCGAAGTTTCCATTGAAATGGAATCGGTAGCCAAAGGCGTGGGGCAGGTTACCATCAGCCACAGCCGCCAAAAAGAAAAGCTGCGCGAAAGCCCTGTTACCGTAGAAAGCCTGAATGCCAAAGCCATCAAAGAAACCCCGGCCAGCGATTTTTATGAAGGATTGGGGCACCTGCGTGGCGTGGATGTGACGGCGGCCAGCCTGGGTTTTCGTATCGTGAATACACGCGGGTTCAACAGCACCAGTCCGGTGCGCAGTTTGCAGCTCATTGATGGTGTTGACAACCAGGCGCCGGGTTTGAATTTTTCTTTGGGCAATTTTCTGGGTGCCAATGAGCTGGATGTGGCAAATACCGAAATTGTAGTAGGTGCAAGTAGCGCCTATTACGGGCCCAATGCCTTTAACGGCGTAATTAACATGACCACCAAAGATCCATGGAAAAACCAGGGACTCACAGCACAGGTAAAAGTGGGTGAAAGACAGTTGGGGCAGGTAATGCTGCGCTACGCAAAAGCCTATAAAAACAAAAAAGGGCGTGATGTTTTTGCCTTCAAAACCGGATTGAGCTATGTGCGTGCCTATGACTGGGTGGCAGACAATTACGATCCCACGCTAGACAGCAAAGCGGGACGGAGCAATCCGGGAGGCTATGATGCCGTAAACCGCTATGGTGATGAGGTTTTTGGAACGGCAGCGAATGATCAGGTTTCAATGGAAAGTCGCCGCAGAACGCCCGGCCTGGGAGCCTATTACCGCGATGGATACAATGAAATTGATTTGGTAAATTATAATACCAGAAACCTGAAAACAAATGTTGTGCTGGCTTACAAAGTAAACAGCCGCAATGAAATACAATACGGTTTTAATTTTGGTACCGGAACCACCGTTTATCAGGGCGATAACCGCTACAGCCTGAATGACATTCTGTTTTTTCAGAACCGCCTGGAATGGCTGGGGAAAAAGGGACATCTGCGTTTTTACACAACCAATGAAGATGCCGGCAGAACATACGATGCTGTGTTAACAGCATTTTTAATGCAGGGCACCTCCAAACCGGGCGGATACTGGTTTTCGGATTATCAGAATTACTGGCTGAACAACATAACCAATAAGGTTAAAAGCTTGCCCGGATACAGCCAGCTGGGCACTTTCATTCCCGGTTTGCCGAACTACAACCCCAACTGGGCATCTGATCAGGACGTTCTGTTGCAAAAGTATTCCGACAGTCTCTTCAGGTGGCATGCGCAAGCCCGTGCCCAGGCCAATCGTGCCCAGAATTATCAGGGTTTAACATACCCCGATCCCTACACGGACCGTTTTGTGCCCGGAACGCCCGAATTTGAGGCCAAAAAGAAGGAAATCACCCAAACCTACAGCTATAGCCGAGATGGCGGCCCTGTGGGATCTCGGTTCTATGATAAATCAGCCCTGTATCACCTTACCGGTGAACGCAGGTTTACCATACAAAAATGGAAATTCACCACCGGTTTCAGTGCCAGAATGTATGCGCCAAACTCCAATGGAACCATCTTTTTAGATACCGGCAATGCACGCATCACCAACTCGGAAGCCGGCGCATATGCAGGTTTTGAACGCAGGCTTTGGAGCAACCGCTGGAAAATTAATGCCACAGCCAGGGTTGATAAAAACCAGAATTTCCCATTCTTGTTTTCGCCTGCTGCGTCTATCATTTATAGCAAAGACAAGCGCAATACCTGGCGGGGAAGCTTCAGCAGTGCAATTCGTAATCCTACCCTGCAGGATCAGTTTCTTTACTACAATGTAGGTCGTGCTATTCTGCTTGGTAATAAAAATGGTGTGAAAAATGTTTGTGAGGTAAATAATTTTCTGGATTATCTGAATACCTTGAACAGGGATACACTTAAGTCTTTCAACATCGATCCCATCCGTCCTGAAAGCGTAAAGACAGGAGAAATCGGTTACAAAGGTGCGCTGTTGAATGGCAAACTCATGGTAGATGCGGGTTATTACATGAGCTATTACACCAATTTCATTGGTTACAGGGTCGTGGTAGATGTTGCGTTCGATACTTTTTCTCCCTTCCCCAAGGCCCAGGCTTACCGCGTAGCTTCCAACAGCCGCGATGTAGTAAGCACGCAGGGTTTTTCGGCAGGTGCCAACTATTTCTTTGCCAAGTGCTTTATGGTGGGTGGTAACTGGAGCTGGAATGTGCTGGATAGGCGCGGCAGCACCGATGCATTGATTCCCGCGTTTAACACACCCCGCCACAAATTCAATGTGATGTTTGGCGCAGCCGATATGAAAAAAGAATTTAATTTTCTGGGTAAGTCTATGTCGGTTAAAAACGTGGGCTTCAACATTAACTTCAAGTTTGTGGAAGGATACCGATTTGAGGGTTCGCCTCAGTTTACCGGCGATGTGCCTTCCTATTGGATGCTGGACGCGCAATTCAACAAAGTCATTCCCAAATGGAAATCTACCCTGAAAATTGGAGCTTCCAATCTCACCAACAACATGGTCTTTCAGGTGTATGGCGGCCCCCGCATAGGCAGAATGGCCTATGTGAGTTTAACTTTTGAGCCATAAACGAGTATAAATTCTAAATTATTAACTACATTCGCAACCAAACTAAATCTTTTCAATACATGAAAAAACTATTACTTTCCGCTTCCACCTTGATTTTGGCTGCTACTTCATTTGCGCAGATTAAGTATGTGGATCCCATCTATGCAGAAAACACCGTTCAGATAACCAAGAACGTGAGCTATGCAACACACATTTCTATTCTTCCGGTGCTTTCCGGTGGTAGTCCTGCCCCCGAAAACCTGACCATGGACGTGTACAGTTCTTCAGGTAACACAGACGCGAAGAAACCGCTGGTAATTTTCCTGCACACAGGAAACTTCCTGCCCCGTTATGTAAACAACGGAACTACCGGTGCCCGTGATGACAGTGCTACTGTGGCTTTCTGCAAAAAACTCGCCCAGCGTGGTTATGTAGTAGCCGCCATGAGCTACCGCCTCGGCTGGAACCCTACCAGCCCCAATGAAAACGTTCGTCGCGAAACCATTATCAACGCCGCTTACCGTGGTGTTCAGGATTTGGCCGCTTGCGTGCGTTACTTCAAAAAGGACGCAAAAACCACCAATACATACGCTATTGATTCAACCAAAATCGCCGTAGGCGGTCAGGGAACCGGTGGCTATGTAACTCTTGCTTATGCTACACTAGATCGTCAGGCTGAAATTCGCCTGGAGAAGTTCTATAACCTCGATGCCAAGCGCTGGATGGTTGAAGACAGCTTGAAAATGGGTGACCGTCTGGGCTTCAAAATCCCCGGTACTGTGGGTGCGCTGGTTATTGAAAACCACAAAGGCTACACTTCTGATGTTGCTATTGCTTTCAACATTGGCGGTGCGTTGGGTGACAGTAGCTGGCTGGAAAAAGGCAGCCTGCCTATCATCAGTGCTCATGGTATTCAGGATCCTTTTGCACCATACAAACTCGGTGTAGTAAGCGTTCCCGGAACCAATCCTCCCTTGAACGTAGTTGACGTTTCAGGTAGCTACGATGTAATGCAGCGCACCAACAAATATGGTAACAATGCTTCTTACAAAGGCAAGGTAATGGACGTTTACACCATTGAGGCCAACAAACTCAACAAAGGTCTTGATGGTTTGTTCCCTATTGCCGGTGCCGCAAACGGTTCAGGTCCTTATGAGTGGTGGGATACCGCCGCTATCAAAGCTTTGGGTATTCCCAATGCTGCTACCGTTATTGCCAACGGAAACGCCACCAATCCCTTGCACAAAATCTTTGGAAAGAGCCGCGCTATCAAATATGTAGACAGCATCATGGGCTATGTATCTCCCCGCCTGGCGGTGAGCATGGGTCTGGTTTCTGCTGTAGGTCTGCGCGAAAACAACCTGGGCAGCAACGTAACCGTAGCTCCCAACCCTGCTAAAAATCAGGTGGTAATCCACAACAACTGGACAAACCGCAGTCTGGTTAGCGCTGAGCTGGTTGACCTCAACGGCCGCAGTGTTCAGAAAATGAACCTGAGCCCCGTGCACAACGTGGTTAGCCTCAATGCCTCTGCAGGTATATACATGCTCCGCCTTCAGTTCAATGACGGTGAGGGTGTGCAGAAACTCATCATTGAGTAATTTAAAATCAGTAATCATTAAAAAGCCGCTGTTTTCAGCGGCTTTTTTTATATCGTAAATCAGCCGTCATTCATCTGATATCAATGAACAAAGTCCACGTATTCTTTGTTACTCTGTAACTTTGTACCGCTTGCCGAGATATTTGTTGTTGTTGCTGTTTTTCGGGTTTTCTGCCTTGCAGGCCCAGCAAAAGTTTACCCTGAGCGGTTATGTTCGCGACAGTTCCTCCTCAGAAAGCATCAGTGGTGCGGTTGTTTCACTAAAAAACGGCAGTGTGTCCGTGGCCACCAATTCCTACGGTTTTTTTAGCATTACCATAGAAAAAGGTAACTGCCCGATGCTTGTGAAAGCGCCAGGCTACGATGCCTCGGAATTTTCGGTTAAACTCGATACCCACGTTATGTTGAACATCAGCCTGCTGAAAGAAAGTGTGGGCATGGGTGAGGTAAGAATCAGCGCCAACCGCAATGACAATGTGCGTAAAATTGATATAAGTACGCAAAATATAAACAGCCAAACTATCAAGAAAATTCCCGCATTCCTTGGTGAGGCCGATGTAATCAAAGCTATTCAGCTTCTGCCCGGTGTTTCTACGGTTGGAGAGGGAGCCACAGGATTCAATGTTAGGGGTGGTGGTATTGACCAGAATCTAGTGCTGATGGATGAAGCTCCCATTTTTAATTCAGCGCACCTGTTTGGTTTCTTCAGCATTTTCAATCCCGATGGCGTAAAAGATGTGCAGCTGGTGAAAGGGGGTATTCCGGCCCAGTATGGTGGAAGACTTAGCAGTACGTTGGATGTGCGCATGAAAGAAGGCAACAAAAAGCAGTTTCAGGCCAATGGTGGCGTGGGAACCATATTCAGCCGGCTAACCTTCGAAGGCCCCATCGTGAAAAATAAAGCCAGCTTTATGGTGTCGGGCAGACGAAGTTATATCGATGCCCTCGCCAAACCTTTCCTGAAAAGCAACCTTTCAGGAAGTCAATTTTACTTTTATGACCTGGCGGCCAAAATCAATTACAGCCGCGGACGCGATCACTATTTCATCAGCACTTATTTTGGTGATGATGCTTTCAGTGCCCCCAATGCCTTTGGCGTAAATTGGGGCAACAGCACCGTTACCGCCCGCTGGAATCATGTATTCAATAAAAAACTCTTTTCCAATTTCACCTATTACTACAGCCGCTACCGCTACGATATTGAATTCAAAAACCGGGATTTAACCTTCAACTGGAAAAGTTTTATTGTGAATAACAGCACCAAGGTTGATTTGAATTATTACCTCACACCCAAACATCAGCTTACGTTTGGCTCCCAGAGCACCTATTACATCTTTAAGCCCGGTTCTGCGGTGGCCAGCAGCAAAAACGGAAAATTCAACTTTAGTCTGCCTGATAAATACGCCCTGGAAAATGCCGTGTATCTGGGCGAAGAATACAATCCATCAGGCAAATTCAGCTATCGCATTGGCCTTCGTGTCAGCAGCTGGCATTATCTGGGCAAAGGCAAAGCCTATTATTACAATGATGCCCCTACGCCCAACGGCAGAAAAGTACTCGGCAATACCCGCGATTTTGGATCCGGTGAAAACATCGCATCATACATTAATCCCGAGCCACGTTTTGGGTTTAAATACCAGCTCAACAACGCTTCCAGCGTGAAAGGCGGCTACAACCGTATGGTGCAGAACCTGCACCTCATCAGCAATACATCGGCCAGCGTTCCATTTGATGTGTGGCAACCCACCACCAACAACATCAAACCCGAAAAAGCAGACCAGTACACCATCGGATACTTCCGCAATTTTGGCCCTTCGGGAAATGATTTTGAAGCCTCCTTTGAAACCTACTGCAAAAGCCTGCAAAACCAGGTAGATTATGTAGATGGAGCCGATTTGCTGCTAAATGAACTGCTGGAAGGCGAGCTACTGAATGGAAAAGGCAGGGCCTATGGTGCAGAGTTTTATGTGCGTAAATCTTCCGGAAACCTTACGGGATGGATTTCTTATACCCTCAGCCGAAGTGAGCGTCAGGTAAATGGCATTAACAATGATGACTGGTTCCCCATGCGTTTCGACCGCCTGCACAACCTGTATGTGGTGCTGCAATACAAAATCACGGATAAATGGGACGCTTCTGCCAATTTTGTGTATAGTTCCGGCACACCAACCACCTTTTATTCAAACCAATACAATGTGCAGGGCTACATTGTTCCGGATATTGGTTCCAACGCCCGAAACAACGTGCGCAATCCCGATTACCACCGCCTGGATGTGAGCGTCACGTATACGAAACGAAAATCAAAAAAATGGGAGAAAAGCTGGGTGTTCAGTGTTTACAATGCATACAACCGCCGAAATCCATTCTCCATTTATTTTGCCACCAATTATCAGGCACAGAATATTAACCAGGCTATACGCTACAGCGTAATCGGCAGTTTTGTGCCGGCAGTTTCATACAATTTTAAATGGAATTAACGATGAGAAAGTTTTGGAAATGGATGCTTCCTTTATTGGGTGTTATGGTATTTACGGCCTGCGAAGATCCGATTGACGTGGATGTTAAAGCCGGCGAGCCTAAGCTGGTGATAGATGCTTTTGTAAACAATCTTAATGATGCCCAGCGGATACGCCTCACCCGCAGCATTCCCTATTTTACCAAACCGGGCACAGAACCCCCTGTAAGCGGTGCTACGGTGGTGCTGATTGATACTACGGATTTTACCAACCCTAAACTCTTCTTGTTTGCCGATAGCGGCAACGGCAATTACATCTGGAAGCCCAATCCCAATGCCGGCGATACTTTTACGGTGGGCCGCACCTATGCACTTGTGGTGATTGAAGGGGGCGATACCCTCATAGGTTTTTCAAAGTTGAATCCTACTGCCAAGATTGATAGCCTATTTGTGGTGAATGAAACCGGCGACAATGCCGGATTTGTGCCCGGTAAATACGTGGAACTCGCCGCCAATGACCTTCCCGGTACGGGCAATACCTACTGGATTAAGACCTGGTATAACGATACGTTTCGCAATGGTATTTTCGATATGAACCTGGCCTACGATCAGGCAGGCAGCCCCAATTCATCGCAGGATGGCGGAATTTTTATCTGGCCAATCCGCTATGGTGCCATTAATGATTTTTCTAAACCCTACAGAACGGGAGATAAGGTGCGGGTAGAAATTCACAGCCTCACGCCCGAAACATTCTATTGGCTTACACTTATCCGTGACGAAAACCAGAATGGCGGCCTGTTTGCCACACCGCCCAGCAACATTGGAACGAACATGTTTTCGCTAAACCCCGCCAAAAAACGGGGACTGGCGGGATTTTTCTGCATGAGCGCCACCAGCCGCGCTGTGATTACGATCAAATAATTTGGAATTGTCGATTATTTTGCGTATATTCGTTTTATACGCCAATGAGCCAAACACGTAAGTTTTTACCCGAATGGGTGAAGGAAGGAATCATTTCTTCTGAACAGCAAACACAGATTGAGCAATGGCTGGATGCCCGACAGGGACGACTTCCCGGCATGATTTTCTGGATTTCCCTGCTGGCAGGCGTGCTGGTTGCCTTGGGCATTATGCTCATCATCGGTCATAACTGGGATGATTTGCCCCATGCTTTCCGCATGGTTATTTCACTGCTGCCTGCAGTTGCCGGCACCGGATTGATGCTTTTTGCAGCCTTCAGGCGATATGAAAGCAACACATGGATGGAGTTGGGTTCTCTTTTGCAGATGATTGGTCTGGGCGCTTCTATTGCACTTATATCACAGGTTTATCACATGAATGGCGCCATGGAATCGTACCTTTTTGCCTGGCTGCTGGTATTTGCACCCACGCAAATCCTACTTTCCGGCCGCTTGTCTTTGATTCTGTTTCTCATCTTAAGCACTTGGTTTATTTGTGTATCGGGGTATAACCATTCACCCGAAGTGCGGCCCATGCAGGTTGGCTGGATGCTGCTGGTGATGTGGTATTCGGTGCGTAATCTTTATCAAGCAAACCAATCGGTGGTGTTGGTCAGGTTTTTAAGCTGGCTGTTTCCACCCTGTTTTGCCCTGGGTTTTGGCACGCTGGGTTTTCATGGAAAGCACCCTGAACTGCTGTTTCTGGCCTATGCGGCCCTGATGGGCTGGTTTATGATGTCCGGCGAATTTGTAAAAAACCGTGATGCCCGCTTTGGTTTTAATGGATTGCGGTTTTCAGGTCGGCTGGGGCTGATGGTTATCTTTACACTGTTCAGCTATAAATTTTTCTGGGAAAAGGTATTGCATGAAGAATTGTTTAACAGCCGCAACCCCTCTGTATTTTTAGATTTGCCTCTGTTCTGGATAGGATTAACATTACTCGCGGTTTTGCTGATTTACCCGTTTTTGCGGTTTGAAAGGGGTGCCGTATTTAGAAACACCCCGGAAACATTATCAGTATTGGTTTTTGGCATCGCCTTTTTTGTATTGGGTAAATATGCCCCAATGGCCGGCATGATTCTCACCAATATCATGATGCTGTTGCTAGGTTTATATTATCTGCAAAAAGGCATTTCCGATAAATCGTTGTTGTGGCTCAATTACGGCTTGCTATGGCTTGCTGTACTGCTTATTTGTCGCTTTAGCGATATGAGTCAGGGGTATCTGGCCCGGGGATTGTTTTTTATAGGTATTGGTTTGTTGTTGTTTATTGTCAATGTTTTTGTTCTTCGCAACAACAGAAAGGAGCAAGGTCATGTGGGCTAAGCGATTGCTGTGGACGGTAGCTGTCATTCAACTGCTGTTTTTGGGTGGCTTGTTGTTTGATTACGAAAAAACAAAAAATGAAGGAGCCCTTTTCAGGCTGGAATTACAGGCCTATGACCCTTATGATATGTTCAGGGGCAATTATTTAGCCTTGAGTTTCAAGGAAGACCGCGTTAAAGCCCCAAAATTTCAGCCACGCTGGGAAGAGAAGTTTTATATAAAACTGGCGCAAGACCCCAAAACCGGTTTTGCCCGCCCTGTGCAGGTTTCACAGCAGTTTCACGGCGGCAATGACTGGGTAGAGGTGCGCAATTCGGGCGGTTCCGTAATTGACGGAGCCGATACTACGTTGTTGATTTCCTTCATGCAAGACCGGTTTTTTATGAATGAAGACAAAGTGAAAAGAGCGGATGAAGTTTTGCGCAGAGCTACTGCAGATAGCAGCAAACGCTGCTGGGCCGAAATGCGGGTCAGAAATGGCACGGCTATCCTAACGGATGTGAAGATTGATGGCAAGTCACTGAGGGATCTCAGGCATTGATTGTCACTTCTGTTCTGGATTGGTGGATGTAGGTTTTATATCCCTACGCTCGCCGGACCTTGGGGGAGAGCTTAACAAAGCCAAAAAACCCTCGCTCCGCTCGTTTTTTTATGCGCCCTCAGTCTGCTTCGTGCAAGCACGGCATCCAGGAAACAGGAATGGCTCGCTACGCTCGCCGGACCTTGGGGGAGGACTTAACAAAGCCAAAAAACCCTCGCTCCGCTCGTTTTTTTATGCGCCCTCAGTCTGCTTCGTGCAAGCACGGCATCCTTTCGGCGCATAAAAAAACCCACCTTCTCAGGTGGGCGTTTTTGGCTTTGTAGCGGGAACAGGACTCGAACCTGTGACCTTCGGGTTATGAGCCCGACGAGCTACCACTGCTCCATCCCGCGATGTGTCTTTTTCAGTTGATTGGTTATTTAAAGTTCAACAGCAACATAACTATACACTGTCAACTGTAAACTATCAACTGCGTTGTAGCCCGTAGGGGAATCGAACCCCTCTTTCATCCGTGAAAGGGACGTGTCCTAACCGATAGACGAACGGGCCAAATGTGATAAGAACACTATCCCCGAAAGGGGTTGCAAAAGTAATGTAAAAAATTGAAATCGGCAACCCTTTTATATGGGTTCATCAAATTTTTTGAGTTCAGCATCGCCCCAAAGGTCTTCAATGCCGTAAAAACGTCTTTTCTCCTCCAAAAACACATGCACCACCACATTCACATAGTCAAGCAAAACCCATTCCGCACGTTCACCGCCTTCCCGGTGCAAGGGTTTTTCGCCTGTTGCTTTGCGAATTTCTTCCTCCACGCCGTCGGCAATTGCCGCTACCTGCCTGTCGCTGTTGCCATGGCATACCACCATCATATCGGCAAAAGCACCTTTTAATTTGCGTAAATCGAGCAGCACAATTTCATGTGCTTTCTTGTCCTGCATGCCCTTTATGGCCACCATGGCCAGGGCTTCCGTTTCATTTCCTGTTTTTTTTGCCATTCTTTGGCTTTTCTTTGTGCAAAGAACGCTATAAACCTGGAAGAATTTGCTTTCATAGACCAAGTTGGTAAAATAATGCTGTTTTACGCGCCTTCCTGCGGAAGTACCCAGGATCTTGTGCCCCTGTGTGCCCGCCAGGCCGGAGGAAAACATCCCACAGCTTTACTAACCTTCGAACAAACCAGCGGCCGCGGACAATTTTCCCGCATCTGGGAGTCTGAACCGGGTAAAAACCTGGCATTGTCTGTATGGTTTCCCCTGAAAAATCCACGCCCCGAAACCTTTCCACTGTTGAATATGGCTTTGACTGTGGCTGGTATTAAGGCGCTAAGGCAACATGGAATAGAGGCAGAAATTAAATGGCCCAATGATTTGCGATACCAAGGCGCCAAACTGGCCGGTCTTCTTATGGATATTCAAAGTGAGGTTGCAATAGGAAAAGCATTGTGCTTGGGAATAGGCGTAAATGTAAACCAGACCGATTTTAACAGCCTGCCCCAGCCAGCTACTTCTCTTAAAAACATTGCAGGCAAGGAACACAACCTGATGGACCTGGCCCGGAGCCTGCTTGTTCGCTTGCAAACTGCCTTTTCAGATTGGGCGAAGCAACCCGATAATAACTTTTTTCTGGAAGAATTTAATAGCTTAATTGAGGGTCATAATAGCCTATGGGAGGCCGAAAATGCTGCCAGAGAAAAAGTAACAGGATATTTGACCGGAGTGGATACACAAGGTAGATTGCTTTTTAACACTGGCGGAGAAACCACTGCTTTTCACCACGGCACTTTGCGGCTGAAAAGTCAAATCACAAACAACGGGTAATTTTTTTTAAAAAAATAAACCTGTCTTTGTTTTTGTCGTCTAATAATAAAAACCATGTCGTCATGGACCGCAAAGAATTTTTAACTTTTAAAAAAGCAGCTGCCCCAACCGAGGTAAAAAAGGTGGAACGCCGTACCACCACAGGTTTGGCTACCTACACAGGTTCCTTCGGAAAGAAAGAAGCCATACACCTGCTGCGCCGTTCGCTTTTCGGCGTGAAAGTGCAGGACTTGAAGGATTTTTCTGCCAAATCAATGTCGGCCGCCGTGGATACCCTGCTGAATACATCCACAGCAGTGCCCAATGAACCGCTGAATTATTACGGCAAAACCACACCCGATCCCAACGTAGCCTACGGTGCTACATGGGTAAACGCTGCGCTTGATTTCAATTTTAATTTTCAGCGCACCATGTCTATGAAATCCTGGTGGTGGGAAATGGCAGCCAAACAGCCCTCTACCATCATGGAGAAAATGGTGATGTTCTGGCACAACCTGATTCCCATTTCAGCCGGAGAACAGGTAGACCCAAGAATGACGCATATTTACCTGAAAACCCTGCGGCAAAATGCCATGGGCAACTTCAAATCCTTGGTGAGGGATCTTTCGATGGATCCTGCCATGCTGGTTTATCTAAACGGGCGCTACAACACCAAAAGAGCCCCCGATGAAAACTATGCCCGCGAATTGATGGAGCTGTTTACCCTGGGCAAAGGCCCCGACAGTAAATATACCGAGGACGACGTGAAAGCCGCAGCCCGCGTGCTTACCGGCTGGAATATCAATCCATTTGTAACACCTCCGGTTTCTACTTTTACCCTTTCAAACCACGATACCACCAACAAGCAGTTTTCATCCTTTTTCAATAATACCGTTATTACCGGCAGAAGCACGGCCACCGCAGGATCCGATGAGCTGGACGATTTGCTGAATATGATTTTTGCCCAGACCGAAGTAGCCAAATTTATCTGCCGCAAACTGTATAAATACTTTGTTTATTACGACATAACCCCGGATGTGGAAACCAATATCATCACGCCGCTGGCAGATCATTTCCGCACTAACAATTATGAAATAAAACCCCTGCTGGATAAATTGCTAAAAAGCGAACACTTCTTCGATCCGCTTAACATGGGTTGTGTAATTAAAGACCCTACCTCGCATATGGCAGGGTTTTGCAGACAGTGGGAGCTGGACTACCCCACCGATGCAGAAACATTGTATAACATTACCGGATATGGACGTGCATTCGGTCAGGCCGTGTTGCAGGATATTCTTGATCCGCCCAACGTGGCCGGATGGCCTGCCTGGTATCAATCTCCGCAGTTCCTGCGCAGCTGGATCAGCAGCGATTCTCTGCCCAAAAGAAACCAGTTCACAGATCTGATGCTATTCACAGGTGTTAAACGCGGCGGTTTTCCCTTCATAGCCGATGTATTCAAGATTACCAAGCAATTCTCAAATCCTGCCAATGCTGACACCCTGATTGCTGATGCAGTTACCTTTTTATTGCCGCTGGATTTAAGCAGCACCCAAATAGCTGCATTGCGCAATAATCTTTTGCCCGGTGGTATTCCTGCCTATAACTGGTCGGATGAATGGAACCAGGCAAACGACCCCGGTCATGCCAATTATACCACTGCACTGGCTTCTGCTAAATTAAAACTACAGTTGCTGTATAAGTCTATCATGAACCTTTCTGAATATCAGCTGTCATAAATCTACCCCATGAAACGCAGATTATTTCTCAAAGCCGCCGCCGCCGGATCTATGCTTCCGGTAACCCTAAACGGACTGTCGGTGCGCGCATATGCAAACTCACCTCTGATGCACCTTCTGGGCCGCAGAACAGGCAACAACGGTAATGTACTGGTACTCATTCAGCTAAATGGAGGTAATGATGGATTGAACACTGTAATCCCGCTGGATCAGTATACGAACCTGACCAAAGCCCGCAGCAATGTGCTTATACAGGATACCAAGGTACTGAAACTGAATGGGGTAACCGGAACGGGGCTTCACCCTGCAATGACCGGCTTACAGGGCTTATACAACAATGGCCTGGTAAACATTGTGCAGGATGTGGGTTATCCCAATCCCAACTTTTCGCATTTCCGCTCCACCGATATTTGGATGAGCGGCAGCGATGCCACAGAAAGCTGGTCATCCGGATGGATGGGCCGCTACCTCGATGCGGAGTTTCCCGGTTTCCCTACGGGATTTCCAAATTCAGGAGCCCCTGATCCGCCCGCCATACAGATTGGCGGTATGGTATCGCTCGCCACAATGGGAGCCTCAGTGAATATGGCCATGGCCATAACAGATCCTTCAAATTTCTACAACCTTGTAAACGGAACCACAGATCCTGTTCCCAATACGCCGGCGGGCCGCGAACTGGAATTTTTGCGTATCATGGCCAACCAGACCAACCAGTATGGTACTTCCATCAAAAATGCAGCCGGCAAAGCCACCACACTCAGCACCAAATATCCTACCGGAAACACGCTGGCAGATCAGTTGAAAATTGTAGCACGTCTTATAAAAGGCGGCCTAAAAACCCAGGTCTACATGGTAAGCCTCGGCGGATTTGATACACACAGCCAACAGGTAGACAATACCGACCATAGTGTGGGAGCACACGCCACCCTGTTGCAGCGTGTGAGCGATGCCATCAATGCTTTTCAGGATGATTTAACCTTGATGGGCATACAAGACAAAGTTGCAGGTCTCACCTTCTCCGAATTTGGCCGACGCATCATGAGCAACGGCAGTGTGGGCACGGATCACGGTGCCGCCGCCCCTATGATTGCATTCGGCACTGGGGTGCAAAAAGGTATTATTGGTCGCAATCCTGTGATTCCTGACACCGTTACCGTAAATGATAACATACCCATGCAGTACGATTTCAGGCAGGTATATGCCAGCGCGCTGCAGGATTGGTTTGGCTTGAGTAAAACCGAAGTAAAAGTGGCCATGGGAGGCAAGGATTTCAATATATTGCCTGTGTTCAAAGCCAGTTCGATGGGAATCGATGATTTTGCAGACTTGGTAAGCAGACTGCATTTGCATGATGTATATCCCAACCCTGTAAGTGGTGAGGCTACCTTTAAATTCTTTACCGATGGCGGTAACGTAGAACTTTGCCTGTTCGATCCGCTGGGCAATCGCATCCGCACCATGGCCTCCGGTAAACACAGCATGGGCGAGCACGAAGTTCGGGTTGATTTGCACGGGTTAAGACCGGGCAATTATTTCTACCAGCTGTCGCAGGGTAACCGCAAATACACCAAGGTGGTTGTGGTGGCGAACTAACTTTCTTTAGTTGGCAGTTTACAGTGGATAGTGCGTCTATGCCTGAATAACGTTGACCGTTTCATTACTTTTTTTAGTGGTAACATGTCACCCTAAATAAGTCTAAGGGTGTTCCCCATAAACATGTAAGCTTTAATCATCCCCGAGGTACACATTCATCTCGAACTGTCCCTCTTTTTCCAGGATTCCGTCGCGGGTTATTTTGCCACTGCCTTGCATATATCCTTTATAAAAATCGCCTTCATACAGGCATTCTCCCACAACATCAAAAACAGGTAAATCGCCGTTTTTATTGATAAATAGTCTGCCTTTTCCGTGCATCTGTCCTTTTAGGATGTTGCCCTCATAGCGGTTGCCATTTAACCAGTAAATTTTGCCAAACCCCGAATCAATGCTGCCTTTTTTTATTACAAACATAGATGCCTGTTGTTTGCCTTTGGTGAATCCATTGGGATAAACCGAATCGTTGTACCAAAATCCTTTTATGGTATCCCGAAAACCGGTTCCATTACGGTTTTTGCCCGTAAAAGCCATGCTGCCTTTGCCATGCAGGCGACCATTAATCCAGTTGCCTTTGAAAACAGAGCCATCGGTATTGGTCATTGTGCCGGTTCCATGCATTTTGCCATTGCGCCAGCTGCCGGTATATTGCCTAATGTCGCCTTCCCAAAGCATGGTGCCCATGCCATTAATGCAATCTCCGGAAATGCATTGTGCATGAAGATTGGCGGCCGTAAACCACCCAAGCCATAAAAACACCCACCACCTAATCATGCATACAAAGCTACATAAATTATGCCGTTATGGCTTTGTCAATTTGTGGTAGAAAAATTCACCCAGCAATGCCATGGGAATGTAAGCCAGCAAAAGGTCTGCTGCAATAAACCAGGCAGGTGCGGGTATCATAAAGCAGGCAGCAATGCCGCCCAACAGAAAAATAATTCCAATGATCATGGCATACCGGCGGGTTTCTTTGGGCTTTAGTCAGCAAACGAGCATCGCGCCACTTAGGGTTCCTGCGGCATGGGCCATAAAGGGAAACAGACAATGCATGGGAGTGAGCAGGGGCAGGGCTTTTTCAAATCCGGCAGCGTTTGACAAATCTGCACCTGCGGGTGCGGGCACCCAAATACCACCCAGCCAAACCAGGCAAATGTTAATGATGCTTCCCACGAACAAGGCTGCGATGACACGGGAGAGGTTGAGGAGGAATTTCATGGGGCAATGATATGAAA
>VHBA01000034.1 GCA_016872175.1 Sphingomonadales bacterium
GTCGGCAAACCAGTCGCCGCGGAATATATTGTTGAGGGAGGTGGTTGCAGCCTGCAAGCGAACCGTGCTGTCGGCCATGCCTTTCGTTCTGCTGTAGGTTTGAAGGTTTGCAGTATGGTATAAGCCAAAATTCATGACTTCCAAATAATGATAATGCCAAGCTTTCTTGCATAAATCTACATACGCACTGAAATTTACCGTAAGACCCAATCCACCGCTTGCCCGTTGCACCCTTCCACCCCACAACACATCCACATTCTGCGCCAGGGTATCAGTAAATACCTTTGCCCTGAAATCCTTAACTGCACTGTATGAGCGTAGCAAACCTGGATTGATACTGCCAAAGTAGGTAATATTTCCTTTGCTGTTTGGCCGCCTCACCGTTTTCGCAAATCTAAATCCCAGTTCAACTATATCCCACTGAACCGCCTTGTTTATGCGGGCATCTAGGGTTTGGCCCATGTAAGCTCCATTGCCTTGAAAAACCAGCCGGAAGGCATCATCGTTAAAACGAATACCACCCATTTGGTGACGGCGGAGATAAAACTTATCGAGAATATTCAGTTGCATGGTGGATGCCAGTCCGCCCCGCACCTGCTGTTTCATGCGTTCTTCCGCTTCCTTAATGGGTTCTGAAGGAATATAACCACCCAGCAGAAAACGGCCTGTAATGGCTAGTGGTAAGCCGGATGAGCCACTTTCACTGTGAAAGGAAACCCTAACGTCATGTGATCTTGCAATAAAAATAGTATTTGTGGTAAAAAAAGTGTCCTTGGACGGAAGATTAACCGAGTGATTTTCCATCCATTTCCAATATTTAGTGGCTTCCGAGGCAATAGTATCTGCCGTCTGAGCCTGCAGACTTTGGGCTGCCAACAGCAAGCCCAGTAAACATTTAAAACTGTGCTTCATATTCGGCTTGCAGGCTGGTTTTAACTTTAAGTTTGTAGGTATTGTAAATCTTTTGCTGCGTGCCATTGCCGGTCACACGGGCTTTGATGGCCACGGCATGTGCCTTACGCAGCGCCTCAATCCGTTCTTTGGGAATACTTGCCCGCAATACTGTTCTGGAGGCTGCCAGGGGCTCACCGCTAGGGGTGGTTTTGCCGGGCATAATGGTTTCGGGTGTTACCGATACATCGCCCAGCGCATTTCCAAACTGATCGAGCAGGGTAAAGGCCATGCCCACTTCGAAAGGATAATCATTTTCCACGTCAAAAATAACGGTTGCGCTCTTCACCCGCTGCACCTGCGGAATGCTTGCTGCTTCAATGCCCTGGGTATCTCTGAGGTTCAGTCCTCCTATGGTAAAACTCACCGGGGCTTCCAGCCTAAGGTATATTTCTGCGCTGGAATTATCAAATACAAAGTCTTTCCAGTTGCTCACATTGCCGTTGGGATTGGTTTCAATGTCAATATCGTAATTGATATACTGGGGCAGGTTCTCTACAAAGGCTTTGATATTGGAATTGCTGCCGTCCAGCACTACTTGTTTGTCGGTGGTTTGTCCGTAAACAAAAGGCGCGGGACCTATAAAAACGTCGCTATTTAGCGGTGTGGCTGCAAGTTTCACCTTGTTGCCACTGAAGATGTTTTCGCTCTCCAGCGATTTCACCCGCACCCGACCTTCGGCGCCAATGCTGTTTTTCACGAGCACCGATGCTTTAAAATCTTTAAAAAGGATATTGCCATCGGCTCCCTTGAACAGCGAAAAGGGTGCCTTTCCCACGGAATTATTCAGTGTTTGGCCCATGTAGCCGGTAGCGTATTCAGGCAGCAGACCTGTAAGTGCGTAGTAGATGCGCAGACTGTCGTTAAGCGTCACCTGTACCTTACGTCCGCTGCTGTCCAATGACACAACCATGATCTGGTGAAATGTATTGACTGTATCTTTAACGGCAGGGTCTTTGCCCCGGTAATCGAGCAAATAACCGCTCATGTCCACGGTTTGCTCACGCTTTTCTGTGGTTCCGGGCTTGGCACCGGGCATTTTCACCACGCGCTCCAGGGGTACACCATCCAGGCTGGCCGACGGAATTTTCAACACCATGGTCATATTTTCCTGAATAGTGGATTCCACACGCAGTTTCAGAGAACCTTGCTTTACTTTAAAAAATTTCACCTGTGGACCGCCCATATCCAGCACCAGGGCTTCGTCTTGTTCTATCACGTTTTGGTTGGGAAAAGTTGCAACGGCATCGCGCGGTCGAAGGTTACGCACGGTGAGGGTTACTTCCACGCCTTTGGAGGCATCAATCAAGACCGGTCCGTTGCTGGGCTCTGTAATCAGGCGGCGGATGACGCCTTTGAGGCCTTTGTTTACGGTTTTATTTCGCAGGCTGATACTTTTGGTAGCACTGCTTCCCTGGTCAATATTGAGAAATGAGTCTTTGGCAACCACGGAGCCATCCGATGCGTTTTGCAGTTCAAATACAAGCAGGGTAACCTTTACGGGCAGTTCATTATTGATAGAAATATCCAAATACCCGGAATCCAGTGTGGCCGTTTCGAAGAAGGCCGAAGCGTCAATATCCACGGGATTAAGGTTGGTTTGGTTCTGGGCCGGAACGGCTATGGTTTGTCCGTCTAGCAGGCGAAATGTGGGGTTGATCTGGGCCAGGGTGATACGCTGTAGAATGCTGCGGTCGCTGAGTTTGAGACGGCGCAGGGTAAATGCTGTGTTTAGGCTTGTGTCGGGGGCTGTAACGCGCAACGTACGGGCGTTGTAGACCAGGTTATCATACACCAGGGTATAGCTGCTGTCAGAAGCATTGTTTACCAGATATCTTTTATCAATATCATTTAGCGTCATTTCGGTGCTAAACAGCGGCACGGCTACGTTATTGTCCCAGCGGGCAGATTTGCGGCTACAGGCGCCAAGGAAACAAGTGATTATGACTAAAAGGCATGCAAAATTTCGCACCATATTGCGAAGATAGGGTTTCGGTGTGTAATCCTTTGCTTAGCGATGGAGGTATTGCACAATGTTGACATCAAATAAGGCCATGGAGCCGAATATGAGGGTACCCCAAAATGCAATGCTAATGCTTTGCCAAAGAATAATTTTGTGCTTTTCCTGGATAAAGGTTGTGCAAAGCAATGTTCCCACAGGTATACTTAAAATGAGCGGAGTAAGCAGGGCTATTAAGGGCAAACCGCCGTGCAGTCGCAGCCATACCAAACGCCGTTTGGTTTTGCTGAAACGCTTTTTATTCTTTCTTAACTTTTTGAGGTATCCCTCAATCCAGTACTCGCTGTATGTAAAAAGACATACACCCACAAAAGCACCTGCCGAAGTAAAAACCCAGCCATAGACGGGGTTGTGAAAACCGGCAACAGCCATACCTACGCCAATCAGGTATTTCACGGTGGACCAAAGAAAACTGAGCAGTGCGGCGGTGGTAAAAGACATTGCTGCAAATGTATGTCCAACCGGACCGCTTTATGCTGACCGTTTCAGGAATTCATCGGTCAAAACCGCAATAAAGCCGAAAAAATCCTGCAATTTTGCAGCCATGTTGCGCACGGTGATTTGGTTTCTTGCCGTCTTTGCAGGTTTATCCCTGCACGCCCAGGTCATGGGGGGTGTAGACCGCATGGGACGCATGGACCGTGAAGCACCGCAGGGCCGTACCGACAGTTTACGGAAACTTACAGGCAAAAAAACCGATCCCGGAACCGCCTCATTCAAAGATCTGAGTGCCGGAAGAGATTCATTTGCACTATGGGACAGCACATTGCCCATGACACAGCGCTATGATATTGGCAGGGCAACCGGTCAGCCCATGGTCGATTTGGGACATTACGCCTCACCCCAGAAAAGCCTGGTGCTGCAACCCTTTGTGCAATCAGGTTTGCAGGCGGGTTTTAACCCCTACACTTTCCAGAATGTAAGTCCGGAAACCTTTAATTTTCATAGGGCTAAAGTTCCATTCACACGTTTTAACTATCAGCAGGGTGGCAGTGGGTTTATTGGCCTGCAGGCACAGCATACCCAAAACATTCGCAAAAACTGGAACATCTCGTTGGATTACCGCAGTGTGAACAACAAGGAATACTACATTAACAGCAAACAGGATCACCTGCACAGGGGAACATCGCTGGGTAGCTTCTACACTTCCCAAAATGGGCGTATGAAACAATTCACCATCCTTACCTGGAACCGTGCCAGGCGGTTGGAAAATGGTGGAATGATCAACGATTCGCTTTTGTATGAAGATAACGGAATAGACACGCAGGCGCGTTTTAGTTTTAATACCCGCGGGGCATACAGGGCAAGTCTTTCCCGTGCGCAATCGGTGTACGGAAGCCGTCATCATCTTTCCGAAGCACAATACAGTATGGGTAAGGGCAAGCCTTACGTTTTCCACCGAATTGACTGGACCCGCACACAATACCGATACCTTGATCCTCGCAGGGATACGGGTTTCTATGGTGCCCAAACCTACCGCAGCACCGACAGCCTTAACGACAGCAGTGCCTGGAACGGACTGAGCAACCGGCTTGGCCTTGGCCATCACATTGGAACGAAAAACATGCAAATGGGTGTGCGAGCATGTTATAGCTACGAATGGATGGCCTATGGCGCTAAATATTTTCTGTCCGGCAAAGACGAAAATGTTTCGAAGGGCCTGCATGCCGATGCCTACGGGCAGGGTAAAAACTGGCTCTGGCAGGCTGAAGTGGCATCGTATCTGAACGGCTACAATAAAGGCGATTACAATATTGTGTTAAACGGACGATGGAATCCATTGAAAAGATGGACAGTTTCAGGGCAATATCATTCTCAGCAATATACGCCGGGACTGTTTCAGCAGCGGTTCTTCAGCAACCAGTTTCGCATCAGCAACAGCTGGCCGGCTGTAAAGAGCACAGCGGCTGAACTGGGTATTACCTATCGTGGAAAAAGAACCATAATAGACGTGGCATACATTTCCGGAAAAACCGAAGGAATGATATACAACAGCGGCGATGCGGTTTTCAAAAGGGCCTCTGAAGTCACCTACAGTCAGGTTCGCGGGCATATTCACCTGCAGACTGGCAAACTACACACCGACCATATTTTCTATCTGCAAAACAACTCGGATGAAACGGTTTGGTCGGCGCCGCGCTTCAGTACCCTAAGCAGCCTGTATTTACAGGGATATATGTTCAAAAAGGCATTGCATGCCCGTTTCGGGGTGGATGTGGCCTGGCAAAGCCAATACGCAGCCTGGGCCTACAGGCCTGATTTAGCGACGTTTTACATTCGCAATGCAGGCCGCCCCGGTGGTAATTACCCTGTAGCGGATGTGTTCTTTTCCGGAGAAATAAAAACAGTCATTGTGACATTCAAAATGGCCCACATCAACAATTACCTGGTTAATTACGGCGTTTCCAATGCGTTTATGTCAGCCCAGGGCTATGCCATAGAGCCGCAGCGCTTTGTGCTGGGGCTGGTATGGCGGTTTCATTATTAGGATACAATTTCTTCAATGTACACCTAGTATTGAGCGGTCTACATAAATGATAGCATTTTAGCACAACACTTATTAGACATAGGTTTTTTAACTGTACGTTTTTGTTTAAAGAAGTTTTATCAGTAAATTTAGATTAAAAAAATATATATATATGGAAACGGTTGTTATTGATGCAAAAACCAAGTCGGAAGCTGCTTTGCTTTTAAACCTTGCTAAAAAGATGGGTTTAACCGGTAAAACGCTCACACGCAGTTAGGTTGAGGATTGGGAATTTGCACAGAAGATTGATAAAGGAATGAAGTCAGAATCTGTAAGCCGTAGCGATGATATGAAGGCTTTGGGTAAATGAAAACTGCTTTTAAGAAATCCTTTCTCAAGGAAATTGAAAAACTTAAAAACAAAAAACTAAAGGATTCTATTGCCGATATTATCAATCATGTAGAAGTATCTTCAAATATTAGTGCTGTTAAAAACATTAAAAAGCTTACCGGTTATGGCTGTTATTACCGCATTAGAATTAGAGATTATCGGATTGGATTAAAGATTGAGGACGAAATTGTTCATTTTTGTAATCCTAGAACAGAGGAAAAACATTTATCTGGTTTTTCCTTAAAACGTTGATTTTATGACCCCTCCAGCGCTTGCTTTTTCAGTGCCAAAATACTAAAATCTGAGTTTTCCTTGCGGATGGTATTATGCAGGGTTCCCAGACCATCAATGGTTAGCACCACTTCATCGCCGTTCTGCAGCCACTGCTCTTTATAGCCGGCATCATTTAATTTGCCGGTACCGTTCAGTTCCAGAAAGCAGCCTGTTCCCACAGTGCCGCTGCCAATCACATCGCCGGGATGGATGTCAACACCGTATGCGCAACGCTCGATGATTTCGGCAAAAGTCCAGTCCATATCGCCCATGTTGCCTTCGCTCACCTGAACCCCATTCACAGTGCAAGTCATGCGCAGGTAGTAGTTGGCGCCGGTGTGCCCCGGTTTGGCAGGAATGCGGTAGGGTTCCAGTTCATCGGGGGTAACCAGCCATGGGCCAATTACTGTGCTAAAATCCTTGCCTTTGGCTGGGCCCAGGTTCAGCAGCATTTCTTCCATTTGCAGGCGGCGGGCGCTCATGTCGTTCATAATCATGTAGCCTGCAATGTAGTTGTCGGCTTCAGCGGCCTTCACATTGCGTCCCTTTTTTCCAATTACCACAGCCGCTTCCAGTTCAAAGTCCAGTTTCTCGAAATGGTCGGGCATGCAGAAAATATCGCCAGGGCCTTGAATAGCCTGGTGGTTAGTAAAATAAAAAATTGGATACATATCAAACTCGGGAATCATGGGCACTCCACGGTTGCGGCGCGCTGCTGCCACATGCTGGCGAAATGCGTATCCGTCTCTGCAGCTGGTGGGATTGGGCACAGGTGACAGTAAGGCTGCGGGATTGTATGGAACGGCAACAGATGCATGTTTACCTTCGGCAATTTCCTGCTCAATGCTGTGTGCCAAAGCGCTGTTGGTTTCCCAATTTCTCAAGAATGTCGCCATATCTTTTGGCAGTGACGCATTGATGGTATTCAGAGAATAAAGGGCATTGGCGGTATAAAGTCCTGCGGATGTTTCGCCGTTGTGTGCAAAGGTTACCAGTTTCATGGTGCAAAAATAAGAAATGATTGAGGCATACTACATGATTACCGAAAGCAATTCTCTTGTTACTTTGCACTGCCATGGTCATCATAACCGGATCCAACGGCCTGCTGGGCCAAAAACTCACCGATTTATACCTAAAACACCCTGAAATTGTCTTTGTGGCAACAGGAAAAGGGCCAAACCGCCACCCGGTTAAAGCCGGTTATATTTACGAAGTAGCGGATATCACAGACCATTCCGGGATGAGGGCGTTGCTGGAGAAATATAAGCCCACTACCGTTATCAACACTGCCGCCATGACCAATGTGGATGCCTGTGAATCGGACAAGGAAGGCTGTGACGCCATGAACATAGATGCTGTGGAAAATCTTGCCAGGTTGTCTGCCGAACTTGGATTTAGGCTTATTCACCTTAGTACTGACTTTATTTTTGACGGCACCCATCCCCTGTATACCGAAGATGAGCAGCCCAATCCACTCAGTTATTACGGCCGAAGCAAATGGGAAGGCGAAAAAAGGGTGATGCAGTATGCAAAAAACTGGGCCATATTGCGAACCGTGCTGGTTTACGGTGTGGTTGCAGACATGAGCCGAAGCAATATTGTTTTGTGGGCATACAACACGCTGAAAAACGGGACGCCGGCTAAGGTGGTAAATGATCAGTACCGAACACCTACGCTTGCTGAAGATTTGGCCATGGGTTGTTTTCTGGCAGAGAGAAAACAAGCGCAGGGCATGTACAATATCGCCGGGCCGGATTATTTCGGTATACATGAGCTAATGAAGCGTGTGGCTCAATATTTTGGCTTTCAGCTGGACAACATATCGCTGGTCAGCAGTGAAACCCTAAATCAGCCGGCGAAACGGCCGCCCATTACCGGATTGGATATAAGCAAAGCAAAACGGGACTTGGAATATTCTCCGCACAGTTTCAATGAAGGACTTACTGAGGTGGCCAAACAGGCCGGTTGGGATGGCTTCTGATTCTTGTCATGTTAATTAAACGTGCCAATTTATATTGTTAATTGTTAATTGGGCGTACTTTGCACCCATGTCTTTATTGGATGTGCGATTGGAAGTGATGCGGTCTTTGGAAAAAGAAGTTACCGGATTTACCGAAAAATACCTGATACCGGTTGAGAAAATATGGCAGCCTTCCGATTTTCTTCCCGATTCCCGTGAAGAGAATTTTATTACCAAGGTTAAAGAGCTGAAAGAGGCTGCCATGGAGCTTGATTACGATTTTTGGATCGTACTTATTGGCGATATGATTACGGAAGAAGCCCTTCCTACCTATGAAAGCTGGCTGATGAATGTTAATGGCGTTGACCAGGAAAACGGCAATGCCTGGAGCAACTGGATTCGGCAGTGGAGCGCAGAAGAAAACCGGCATGGTGATTTATTAAATAAATACCTTTATCTAAGCGGTCGGGTGAACATGCGGGAAGTGGAAATTAGCACGCAATACCTCATTTTGGATGGTTTTGATATAGGCCTTGACCGAGATCCTTACCGCAATTTTGTGTACACCAGTTTTCAGGAACTGGCCACGCATATTTCGCACAAAAGGGTGGGCGAACTTGCCAGGGAAAAAGGGAATCATCACCTGGAGAAGCTTTGCAGAACCATAGCAGGTGACGAAATGCGGCACCACCTGGCTTACCGGGAGTTTATCAGGAAAATTCTGGAAGTGGATGCTTCTGAAGTAATTCGTGTGTTTGCGGAAATGATGAAAAGAAAAATTGCCATGCCTGCCAACCCGCTCAGACAATCGGGGCAGGCTGTGGGAGCGTCTTTTCAGGCTTTTGCAGATGCTGCTCAGCGGCTGGGGGTATACACAGCCATTGATTATATCGACATTCTTAAATCGTTGCTTGCTCATTGGAATGTTGAGGGTTTCTGCGGGCTAAATGAATCAGCGGAAAAGTCGCGGGATTACCTCATGGCATTACCTGCGAGGCTTGAGAGACTATCTGAAAGAATGAATGTACCTGCAGAATCGGTGCATTTTAAATGGGTAGATCCACGCTGATAATTTGAAGGTTTAGGCTGCCTTAAAAACCGACCAATGGCTTGAAAGAGCGGATTAATGAACGCTCTGTCCAATAATTGTTACAGTTCATGGACAATTCCAGTAGCGACCGGGCAGCCCTCGGTATATTTGCCCTCGTTTCATGAAAGGTATCATTCTGGCCGGAGGTTCCGGCACGCGGTTACACCCTCTAACACTGGCCATGAGCAAGCAGCTTATGCCGGTTTACGACAAACCCATGGTGTATTATCCCCTGTCAACACTTTTGATGGCCGGTATCAGAGAAGTTCTCATTATTTCCACCCCGCACGATCTTCCCCATTTTGAAAAACTGCTGGGCGACGGCTCACAGCTCGGATGTCGCTTTGAATATTGTGTTCAGCCCAAACCCGAGGGTCTGGCCCAGGCGTTTATTTTGGGTGAAAAATTTATAGGTAACGACAGTGTTTGTCTGATTTTAGGAGATAATATCTTCTTCGGTTCAGACCTAATGGAAACCCTACAGCAGTGCCGCAATCCCAAGGGAGGAATCGTGTTTGCTTATCACGTAAGCGACCCCGAAAGATATGGTGTAGTGGAATTTGATGCTGAGATGAATGCCCTTTCCATCGAAGAAAAACCGGCTGTACCCAAAAGCAATTTTGCTGTACCCGGTTTGTACTTTTATGATAATGAAGTGGTTGAAATCAGCAAAAACCTCAAGCCATCGCCCCGGGGTGAACTTGAAATTACCGATGTAAACAGAACATACCTTGCCAACGGACGCCTGAAAGTACAGGTGCTGAGCCGCGGAACAGCATGGCTGGATACAGGTACTTTTGCATCCCTCATGCAGGCAGGCCAGTTTGTGCAGGTAATTGAAGAAAGACAGGGTCTAAAAATAGGTTGTATTGAAGAACTGGCGTGGCGTAACGGTTTTATTGACAACAAGCAACTGGAAAAAATTGCAATTCCCCTACAAAAAAGCGGATACGGAAATTACCTAATCAATTTGTTAAAGTGAAAAAGCGGAAATTAATAGTTCTTATCTTATTTATATTAGGAGCTGGAAATGCC
This sequence comes from Sphingomonadales bacterium, assembly GCA_016872175.1. Classification (GTDB taxonomy): domain Bacteria; phylum Bacteroidota; class Bacteroidia; order NS11-12g; family UBA955; genus RGEC01. The sequence goes on from VHBA01000034.1 coordinate 10,187, forward strand.
GGAGCTCAGTTTACATTTCCCATGATGCCGGGAATGATGCCCCGTATGAGCGCCCCTTCAGACACCACAAAGCCTCAGATTCAATCTCCTCAGGGCAACCAGCCTGCACAGCCGGTTGATGGGGATAATGAGGACGGAGAAGGCACCAATCCTAATGAAAAAAAGAATGAATTAGAACTGAAAAAAATGAACCTGAAAAGCCAGCGCCTTAAACTGGAACAGGAGCTGGCTAATTTGAAATCAAAATACCCTGACACATTGACTGCAGAAGAGAAAGAGGTATTTAGAATTCAGACCGAAAATCTCAAAATGATTGCATTGCAGGAACGGGCCATCATTGAAGAACAGCAAAGAGATTTGGAGAAATACCGCAATAAGAAAAACTTCCCTTCGGCCGGCATATACGGGCACCAGTTTTTTCGAGACGGAAGTTTCAAGTTCTTTCAGAAAACCGACGAAATTGCGGTTACCGACAACTATGTTTTGGGAACCGGTGATCAGGTACAACTAGAAGTGTGGGGCTATAGATACTGGAGTAAAACTTATGTGGTTAGCCAGTCAGGAAGCATCGATATCGAAGGATATCAGAAAATTTTTGTGAAAGGCCTTCCATTGCAAAAAGTGCGTGAAATGATAGGATCTCGGCTTGGACTGGGCGGCCAGGAGTCCTCATTTTCAGTTACAGTTACACGACCCAGAATGGTAAGTGTGAATATTTTTGGTGAAGTTTTTACTCCGGGAACCTACACGGTGCCCGCAACCAACAGTGCATTCAATGTGCTGGTAAGTATGGGTGGCCCCACTGATATTGGATCTGTAAGAAACATCTACATCAAGCGGGATGGTAAAATCCGTGATTCGTTTGATTTGTATGAATATTATGCCGATGTGAAACATCAGCGTGATGTATTCCTCCAAAACAATGACTACATCATCGTGGCGCCGGTAGCAAATCTAGTAAGCGTTGGCGGAGCCGTAAGAAGACCCGGAAGGTACGAACTCAAAAATGGAGAAACCATGGCCGATTTAATTCGGTTTGCAGGCGGGCTGCAACCAAATGCCTTCTTGAAAGATGTTTTGGTTAAACGCATTCGTAATAATGAATACGAAGTCATATCACTAAATTACGATAGCCTGTTAAAAGTGAAGAAGAATTTTGTAATGAATGGCGGTGAAGCAGTTGAAATTAAGTTTATAGGTGTTGACAATCAGTTTATGGTGCAGATTTCAGGAGCGGTTTCCGTTCCCGGGCACTATAAAGTTAAAAAAGGTATGCGAATCAGCAGCATGCTGAAAAATGCCAATGGTCTAACTTCAGATGCATTTACCGAGAGAGGCTTTCTGGTAAGAACATCCAAATCATTGGAAAAAAAATACATGAGCTTTAATCCGGCTGAAGCACTTGCAAAACCGGGAACATCAACAGATTTAGAACTGGAAGACCGCGATACCATCGTAATTTACAGGCTCACCGATTTGCGCAAGTTCAATGATGTAAAAATATCCGGCTCTGTTCGAAAACCCTTTCAGAAACAATTTATCGCCGGTCTTAAATTGGGCGAAATGCTATTTATGGCAGGTGGATTAACCGATGAAGCCGATGAAAAAAGTGGTTTCATTATGCGCACAGATGCCAATTTTAACAAGCGTTTGATTCCGTTCAAACCCGAAGATGTAAAGCCGGGAACCGAGTGGTTCGATTTTGAGATCATGCCAAAGGATACGATTACGGTGTATTCAAAAACAGCTTTCAAACGCAATTATAAATTGTCAGTTACCGGCCCTGTAAAGGCAGGGGGTGAATTTGCATTCAGTGAAAACACCCGCGTTACTGACTTGATCAATCTGGCCGGAGGTATAGAAACCAACACCTTCAAATCAAGGGCCATTGTGGTACACACAGATTTGGAAACCGGTTACCAGAGTCTTAAAACAGTAAACCTTGCTGAGGTGCTCAACAACCCCGACAGCAAAGAGAATATTGTATTGCAGAAAAACGATGTGCTACAACTTTTTGACTTGAGCGAACTGAAAAACGACTTTTCGGTTGCAATCTACGGCCCAGTCCGTCGCGAAGGCGAATATGTGTATGCTGAAAACATGACCCTGCAGAACCTGATAGATGCCGCAGGCGGACTGGAATTTGTAACTGTAGGAACCACAGTAGAGATAGTCCGAAACTTGTTCTTCAAAGATGGCAAATACCAGTTTCTTAAACCACAGTTTTTAAACACCACCATTACCAATAACCTAAGTTTTGATGACAGGCTGGTAAATATGGAGTTGCAGCCTTTTGATAAAGTATTTGTGCGCAAAAACCCCAATTTCTTGCCATTAAAGCTTGTATATATCGATGGTGCTATCAACTACCCCGGCTTTTATGCCCTGCAATCGGAAAACGACAAACTGGCTTCAATCATCAAAAGAGCCGGAGGATATAAACCAAATGCCAACCCCACTGGAAGTACATTGCGCAGGGCAAAGGCTCCCGGTGACACTCTTGATATCGTACTGATAACCCCAAAAGCCATGAGTGAACGTAAATCACGGTTCAATCACATCATGAAAGACGGGGATCGTATTTTCATTCCGTATACCGATAACCTGGTGTACCTTACAGGAGACTTGAACAAACAAAGTCCCAATGATATCGGTGCCTCACATATTCGAAACAAACGCGCCAAGTTTTATATTAAGTATTTTGGTGGTGGTTTTACCAATACATCAGATAAGAAAAAAGTGGTTGTGGTACACAAAAACGGGCGAAGAGTTGCAACCAAAAATTATGTTCTTTTCAAGGTATATCCGAAAATCAAACCCGGCAGCACCATCATAGTGAACTCCGAAGAAACCCAAAAGCAACGCAAGCGTATCAATGTAGATGGATTTCTCAACCAAACCATGCTGCGGGCTACCACAGTGCTCTCTTTACTTAGCATTTATCGTCTGGCAATTGGAAAATAATGAACACGCCGGCAAAACAACCCTTTAATTTGTTCAGCTTCCTACAGCTGATTAAACCGTACTGGCGAAAATTATCGCGAATCTGGTATGTTCCCATATCAATGGCTTTAATTTTAGGATTGTATTCATGGTATAAAGAGCGTAAAAACTCTCCGTACTTCTCAGCACAGATTACGTATATGCTGGAGGATGAAATCCTAAATGGCGCACCGGCATCGAATCCGCTAATGGCTGCTATTACAGGTCAGCCGCCTACCAGCAATAAGGCCATCATGAATGACCTGGCATTCAGTAACCTGCTTATTGAATATACTTTACTTAGGAATATATCTGACAATGGAAAACACACACCTCTGATTAATCATCTGTTAAAAAAACAGGGGGTTGATTCAACTAATCCTGCTTGGTTTAGCTCCGGCTACCAGATTGGCGATAATGCCTCTAAGGATGAAATGTTGCGATCCTACAGCAATGGAATAAAAAGAACCTTTAAAGCCAGTTCCAGAGAATCCGGTTTGCTAACTATGTCTTTTTCATACGCCGATGCTTTCTTTTGCAAAAGATTTCTGGAACTTCACCTACATACCATCTCTGATTTTTATATCGATAAGCGAATGGACAGGGCCAATATGATTATCAGGGCAACCCTACGACGAAGAGACTCATTACTGGCAGCACTTCAGGGCAAAGAATATACTTCTGCGTCTATGCAGGATCAGGGTTTTGGGACGGTAATGCGCAGGGCAAATGTGCCACAAACACAGCTTCAACGCGATATTACCATGTTAAATGCACAATATGCCGAAAGCCTTGCTGCCCTGAATGCCGCTAAAATGGAACTGGAGAAAAAAAGGCCGTTCATTGCCGTGGTGGATGATATTCGGTTTCCTTTGGAAGCCACCTACCCTGCACCCTATAAAAAAGGGGCTGTTTTTGGCTTTGTTGGCCTGATTTTAGGCATTGCAATTGTAGTCGGGTTTCATTTGGCAAAGGAGTTGCTGATGAAACAGAAACAGGCATTTCGCAAGATGAATGCCTAGTTAAGCTCTATTACAAAATAATTCTTTTTACCCTTTTGTACAAGCAGATATTTTCCATGTAAGAGGAAATCGTTGTCCACGATGCCATTGATATCTACGTACTTTTCCTTGTTTATTGAAACTGCCTGTGCCTGCATCATCTTACGGGCTTCACCCTTACTGGGAAAGATCCCTGTATGTTGAGCCAGTAAATCCAACACTGGTACTCCATTTGATAACAAAGCCGAATCAATCGTAAATTTCTCCATCCCTTCCAGGCTGTTGCTCAGTGTTTCACTGTCCAGCATTAACAAATCTTCACGGGTTCCACCACCAAAAAAAACATGCGTTGCTTTAATGGAAAGAGCAAGGTCCTGCACAGAATGAACCCTTTCAGTCATTTCCTCGGCTAATGCTTTTTGTAGTATTCGTAAGTGCTCTTGTCCTGTGTGTTCGGCAATCAGCGACTCTATCTCAATTCTGCTTTTCAGCGAATAAATCTTCATGAACCGAACAGCATCCTCATCGGCCACATTCAACCAAAACTGATAAAAACGGTAAGGAGAGGTTTTTTTTCTGTCGAGCCAAACATTACCACCTTCGCTTTTGCCAAACTTGGTGCCATCGCTTTTGGTGATGAGCGGTGCAGTTATGGCAAACGCATCTCCCCCAGTTTTACGTCTAATCAGCTCTGTACCTGTGGTAATATTACCCCACTGATCACTGCCTCCAAGCTGAAGCTTACACCCTTTTTGGGTAAACAAATGGTAAAAATCGTAGCCTTGCACCAGCTGGTAAGAAAACTCCGTGAAAGACATGCCTCCACCCTCAAGTCGATTCTTAACACTATCTTTACCCATCATGTAATTGACGGTGATGTGTTTGCCTACATCACGGATGAATTCCAGAAAACCAAACTTTCCGAACCAGTCATAGTTATTGACCATTTCAGCGCAGTTTTCACCATTTTCAAAATCCAGAAACTTCATCAGTTGCTGTTTTTGGCCGTTCAGATTGTGCTCAATCTGCGCCACATCCAGCAATTTGCGTTCATCGCTTTTTCCGCTGGGATCGCCCACCATACCGGTTGCTCCGCCTACCAGTGCAATGGGCTTGTGTCCGGCCTTTTGCAATAAAATCAAAAGGGTTATTGGTACAAGGTTGCCAATATGAAGTGAGTCTGCAGTGGGGTCGAAACCACAATAACCGGAAACCCGCTCGCTGTTCAGCAACTCCTGGGTACCCGGCGTGGTATCATGCAGCAGGCCACGCCAGCGCAACTCTTCCACAAAATCAAAGTGGGGCCTGAAAGACATGTCGCGAAAATACGATAATTACTGCGGAGATTCCTTGATGCGTTTAACGGTATCGGAAATATATTGTTTCAGTGTATCGGTATCCTCATCTTCAAGTCCGCTTGTGGCAAAACTTACCACCTGACGGCTTTCCTTAATCTGGAAATTGATTTCATACACCAGATAGTCCACCCGCATCATATAATTCCATGGAATAAATATGTACTTGGAAACAATGCTCTGTTTCCATGAAATTCCCTGTTCATCTACCCTCACAAAATAATTTCCCTTTAATTTAAAATAGAGAAAGGCTACTATTGCCAGCGCAATAAACAGGGCAATAAAACCACCCAAAATGCCGAATATGGCATAGTGAATTGACCATACCACAAAGCACAGAAATCCTGCTACTATCATTTGCGGCAATTCCGCCTTTGTGCGAGGAATAGAAATAATTAATGGGTCCATGCCCTTAAGGAACGATCAATTTGGTTTTTCTTTGACCGTCGGTCACAATGTAAATCCCTGATTTTAGATCCGCTACAGAAAAACGAACGCTGTAAGGTGTTTTGTCAATCACATTAAAAGCTACCTTTCTGCCGGAAAGTTCTGTAATAAACCAGTTTGCACCGGTGTGGCTGTCTTCAATCTCCACAATATCATTTCCGGGATTGGGAGAAACGCGGAACGAGCTGGACACTGGTTGCCACAAAGAAGTCGTTCTGTTTACAACCTCCAGAGTGTATGAACTGATAGAATCGTTTTGTGTAGTGGGGGTAGATCCAAATACCTTTGCGAAGGCCCTTACATATATCTTTAGCGGGTAGGAACCCACGATGCCAGCGGTACCATAAAAACTAATGCAACGCACAGTATCCCACAAAAACACGCAGCGTGGGTGCTGACATTTGTAATTGATACCGGAAGGAATACCACCAATTCTTAAAACTTTAATAGAATCGACTTTTACAGGAATTTTTTGCCCCAGAATAATGGTAGACGTGTCGCGGAAAGTGAGCACTGAAATACCCTGGTTGTATGGGGTATTAACCACTGCCGGAGGAAGTGTGGCAGGAAGGAATCCTGCTTTTGTGAGGCTTTTATCTGGGATGCAAGTCTGACCCGAAAGAGAAGTAAACCAAATAAAAACCGTTGCGAAAAAGTAATTTTTAATCATTATTATTGTGTTATTATTTACACAAATGTATATAAAAAAGCTATTTATAAAACGCCTGGTTGTGTTTTTATTTTTTGGGTTTAGCTCATATCTAAAAGCCCAGGTTGTCATTATAATAAAATCAGAGGACGGCAGCGGTATAACCCCCGATACCTTCAATGCCTACAGCAGTATGGGGCTAATTCGGTCATTCTCGATTTCAAAAAACCGCATTGTGATAGAAAAAGATATACGCAGAATACGTGTGGCCGCAAAAAACCACCAAACCTTGGATACACTGCTAAAGCAGGATCTAATGCCAGGCCAGCAGATAGCGATAACATTGCAGGTAAAATCAGTTTTTATTGACGAATTTATTATCACTACCGAAAAGAATCTATCACGTCTGAGCCGCAGTTCGGTGAGCGTTTCCGTACTAAAGCCATACCTGATCAATAATAAAATAACGTCGGATATTTCTTCGGCTCTAGAGCAAATGCCGGGGGTTACCATTAGTGACGGGCAGGTCAATATTCGCAATGGCAGTGGTTGGAGTTACGGGGCGGGCAGCCGAGTAATGGTAACGCTGGATGAATTGCCGATGATAAGCCCGGATGCAGGGCAAGTGCAGTTTGGTTTTTTGCCCGTGGAAAACCTGGCTTCGGTGGAAGTGGTAAAAAGTGCGGGCAGTGTGTTGTATGGTTCCAGTGCCCTGAACGGTGTGGTAAACCTGCGCAGTGCAGAGCCTGAGCTTCGCGCCAATGCCCGTGTAACCGGGTTTGCCGGATTTTATGATTTTCCGCGCCGCGACAGCCTGAGATGGAATAAAAGTCGGCGCTGTGTTCATGGAACGAATGGCTTTTGGTCGCAAAGAATCGGAAATACCGGAATTACGGCCCAATGGAATGCCCTTTATGATCAAGGCTACCGCCGAAATGAATATAACCACAGGGCCAGAATGGGTTTGCGGGTAAAACATGCATCTTCTAAAGTAAAAGGACTTGTCTATGGTGCCAATACGGGTGTGCAGCAATCCAACAGCGGTTCATTTCTGCTATGGGAAAGCTATGCCCGCGGCTATGAAACGTTTGATTCAGGATTCAATTACAACAAGGGTTTCCGGTTGCATGTAGATCCGTTTGTGGAGTGGAAGCGTAAACAATTCACCCATAAATTGCAGGCTCGGTATTTGGCGTTGGAAAACGATGCCACTGCCAACAATGCGGGATCCGACCAAAGCAACGGCAGCAGTTTGCTGTATGGGGAATACCGCATGAACAGAGCTTTTCGGAATCTTAACATAACGCTGGGTGCGGCAGGTATGCTTGCAGAAACCCATTCTCCATTGTTTGGAGGCAACCAGACTGCAGAAAATAGGGCGGTGTTTTTTCAGGCTGAATACAAGCGAGGCAGGTTGCAACTTTCGGGTGGCGGACGTTATGAAATGTATGCTATTAATGATGCCGTGTATACCAAGCCTGTTTTCAGGGCAGGCGTAAATTATGCAGTTGGCAGGGCTACCTTTCTGCGTGCCAGCGCCGGACAAGGTTTTCGTTTTCCCAGTATGGCAGAATTGTTCGTGACCACTTCCGTAGGCCCTTTAACGGTATATTCCAATCCCGGTCTGAAGCCTGAATCGGGCAACAACGCCGAGCTGGGATTGAAACAGGGTTATATAATTGGCGGTTTCAAAGGTTTTGCTGATGTGAGCCTCTTTCAAATGACCTTGACCGACATGATGGAGTTTTCGTTTGGCAACTGGGATCCCAACCCCAACACTGGTTTTGGCCTTGGTTTTAAAAGCATTAACGTAGGAGTAGGAAAAGTGAGTGGTTTTGAATTTGAAACCATGGGCGAAGGAAAGATTGGCAATACCCGCTGGCAATTGCTGGGTGGGTACACATACACTCAACCTAGGGTAATGAATCCAGAATACGTGTATGCCCGGGACAGTGCGGGTTTGCAGTTGAATTTTGTGAATACCCGAAATGATACCAATACCCTCATGAAATACCGGTTTCAGCATTTAATCAGGGTTGATTTGCAATGCGGCTGGAAAAACCTGGAGTTCGGACTCAGCTACCGCTACAATAGCCGCATGACGAATATTGACGGGGCGTTTACCAAGGGAATATTGTCGTTCTTTATAACAGGCATCCAACGTTCAATGGATCAATTGGGTTCCGCCCATATTTTCGACGCCCGTGTGGCCTACAAGGTGAATGATCGCTGGAAAGTAAATGCGCAGGTTAGCAACCTCCTTAACCAGGAATATGTAGGCCGTCCCTGCGATCTTCGTCCGCCCCGCAGCTTTCAGCTGCAGGCCGTGTGGACCCTGCGCTGAGCATAACTGACAGGTATATTTTCAAAAGCCCGTAAAAAGCGGTAATTTTGCGGCACAAATTTAAAATTCAGAAACATGAGTACCGTAAAAGTAGCCATCAATGGCTTTGGTCGCATCGGCCGACTGGTTTTCCGCGAAATTTATAACATGCAGGGCATCGATGTGGTTGCCATCAATGATCTCACCAGCCCTCAGGTATTGGCACATTTGTTGAAATATGACAGTGCACAAGGCCGTTTCAACGCTACGGTTTCTCATACAGAAAACAGCATCATCGTAAATGGCGAAGAAGTAAAAATCTACGCACAGAAAGATCCCGCGCAAATTCCCTGGGGTGCCCATGGCGCAGATGTAGTGATTGAAAGCACCGGTTTCTTCACCGATAAAGCCAAAGCCGAAGCCCACCTGACCGCAGGTGCCAAGCGTGTGGTTATTTCTGCCCCCGCCACCGGTGATCTTAAAACAGTTGTTTACAACGTTAACCATCACATTTTGGATGGCAGTGAAACCATCATCAGCGGAGCAAGCTGCACCACCAACTGTCTGGCCCCAATGGCTAAGGTTTTGAACGACAATTATACCATTCTGGCCGGCAGCATGACTACCATTCACGCTTACACAAACGACCAGAACACCCTGGATGCCCCACATCCTAAAGGCGATTTGCGCCGTGCCAGGGCTGCTGCGCAGAACATTGTACCCAACAGCACCGGTGCAGCCAAAGCCATTGGCCTGGTATTGCCCGAACTGGCCGGTAAACTGGATGGTGGTGCACAGCGTGTTCCCACCATTACCGGTTCTGTAACCGAGCTTACCGTAATCTGCGAAAAGAAAACCAGCGCTGCGGAAATCAACGCTGCCATGAAAGCCGCTGCTAATGATAGCTTTGGATATACCGAAGAAGAATTGGTTAGCACCGATATTATCGGCATATCTTATGGTTCACTGTTTGATGCTACGCAAACCAAGGTAGTAACAGTAGGAGACAGCCAGCTGATTAAAGTGGTGAGCTGGTACGACAACGAAATGAGCTACGTGAGCCAGCTGGTTCGCACGGTTAAGCATTTCGCCGGACTGATTTCCTGATTGCAGACCTTCCGGGTCTTCACGCGCGCACGACATGGAATCCATCAACCTATCTCCTGTTATTCCTCCGGGCCGTTACCGCCACTACAAAGGCAAGGAGTATGAAGTGCTTGGTATGGCCTTGCATAGCAAGACCTTAGAACCGATCGTTGTGTATAAACCTTTATACAATACTCCCGATGTTCCACCCGGAGCGCTATGGGTGCGGCCTGCAGCCATGTTTCTGTAAATGGTGGAGACCAAAGAGGGAGAGGTGCGGCGGTTTACTAAAATCTAAAACTAACAAACGTTAGTTTTTAATCGCGTTTAATCCAAACCGCCTTGGCTTTGCCTGCGGCGAATTGCAGCTCCACGATATACATGCCCGGTGCCAGCCTATCGGTGGCATAGGGTCCTGAACCGTTTTGGGTTTCCAACCATTTTCCTGACAAATCACGAATCACAATGCCCCTCAATGCCTGTTTCGTTGAAACCATTAATCGGTCATTGCCCGGATTGGGATACAGCATAAACTCAATACTGGGCAGAGAACTTATGGCATTGTAAACTACTCTAAAATGGGTTTTCAGTGTATCATTTTCGGGGAAAAGGTCTGTAAATCTCTCCAGCACTGCATCGGCTTTGAAGGCTCCGGCAATGATAAACGGAAACATTTTGCCGGAGGTAGCGGAAAGCGGAGTACCTTTTCGCAGGTTGGTAAAGTTGCCTGTATCGGTAAACAATACCACGCCGCTGCTGCTGTCAAGCAACCTGAATATGGCTTTGCCGTTGTATGCCGTGGTGTCTTCGCCCGCCTGAATCAACAATGCTTTCAGCTTCGCATTGCCCGAGGTATTGAGCAGCCATTGTCCCGTGGTGGGCGTTTCAAAGGTTACCCAGGCTACATCGTGCCGCCTAACACCGCGGATGGTGGTAATTAGTGTATCATTCAGCGGATTCTGATCCTGTGCGCTGCTGATGCGAACCCGCAGTTTATAATTGCCCGAATCGGGCAACAGCAGTTCTTTTAGCACAACTTTTTTCTCCATTTTAGCCAGGTTTAGCGTATCTAAGCGGAATGACTGACTTAGGATGACATTATTTTTACCCAGTACTTCGGCTGTGGTGCGCACAGGTCCCAGTGCTTGTCTGGCATTCGAGGATATGGTAGCATGCGCATCAAAAAAGGTTTCACGGGCATACACTTTTTGTCCGGCAAACGGTGTATCAATACTCATCACGCCGCCGTCTTTGCCAATAACAACGGTAAAGTTAGACAGTGCTGTATCGTTTTTGCGGTTTACATCCGAAACATAATTGGTATAGGCTATAACCCTGTAGGTTCCGGCATTGATGGGATTCAGGGTTTTCAGCATAACAAAATCCAGGGCCTGACCGGTATCAAGCGAAGTGGTTTTAATGTCCTGATAGATACGGTTTTTCCCAAACCACACCTGACAAACAAATGGCACCGCATCTGTATTTTTCACGAAACCCAGGTTGACAATGCGCATCTGGGGTGCGAAGGGACCTGTTCCGATAAGCAGGGTGTCTTTATTGGTAGGGTAACCCACAGACACTGTGCTGTAATCATAGGGATTTCCAACAAAAAAGTCCTGCGCAATACTGTCATTGACTTTCACGTAATCCAGCGGATGATACACCTTGAAAACTGCTTTGTAGATGCCCTTTTTCTGGGGCGTAAAACTTCGCGGCATGCTTACCATATATCCATCTTTGCCGGCCAGTGGATAGGTAAAAGTATCGTGGTAAACCGCTGCAGTATAAGCAGAACTTATGCGAACCGTAAGCCTTGCTGCGCCAATATTGAGCAAACCATCGTTGTAAACACGAGGCTTCAGTACAATGGGTTTGGCCACAGGATAGAAAAAGTTTTTCATGGGTGATGCCACACTGTCAACGCCTAAATCATAGGATTTCATAACAAACGCATTCACTTTTTGGGTGTCGTTTAGAGGTTGTTTGTCGCCTGTCATTTCAGTGATAAACATTACGGTAAGCCTTCCGGTATCGGTGCAGCGATAGGTGGGCCAAGAAAGTATTTTACTTTGAAACCTGGGAAGGCTGAGGGTATTGGTTTTGTCATAAACCACTTTGGTTCCCTTGATAATCCGGCAGTGGGCATTGAATGAAATGGTATTGTCATATCCGGGATTCTGCACAGTGGCAACGGGCATGACCGTATCCCTCATGTATTCGTAAATAGCGCCTGAATACGGATCAAAAACGGATGAAACCATGACATCTTTCTTCACCCCCACAAAGAATTTTCGATTAGCGGTATCATTGTCATTGATAAAATCACCTTTGGCGGAAACAATAATTTTCAGCAGGTGTTCTCCATAATCCAAGGGGTAGAATTTTTTAGGAAAGGTGTAAGTTCTGCGCCGTCCTGCTGACATAGTATCTCGCAGGGTTTGCCTGTAAACCACTTTGCCAAATACACTTATTTCGCAGCGAATACTGAAACTGTCTTTCATGTTTTTGGCCCCAATATTTGCAATCGTTCCCTGCGGAGCCATGGTATCCATGGTAAAGCGATCAATACTGTCTTTCGGGAAATCAGCTGAGGCAGCCGTTAGGTCGGTATCGCCTTGCAAACGCGGTTCTATGATAAATTTAAATGGTGCGTTGGGTGCAAAATCCACCCAGTTGGTATCGCCGGTAGGTGTGGCATAGAAGAAGGTACTGGGTCTTACCGGGTTTTCATCCTGATATCCAAATGCCACGTTTGAAGTTCCCAGCTGTCTGACACCCACGTAGAAAGTACCATTAACCGAAACAGGGCTTGCCAGATCCAATATATAATTTCCGGTAACTGTAGTTAACATATTGCTTTGATACAGCAGTTTTCCCGGTCTTCCGCGGCGGCCGGTGTTGTCCCAGATTCCCACCCTAAAAGAGCGGCCTGCCACAGCGAATGCCACTGTTACCTGGTTGATGGCTTTGCTTTTATTCGAGAAAAAACGCGCCACAAAATCGCCTGTTGCACCATTAAAACCTATGCCACCCGGAGATGGCGGAAGGGTTACATCGCGGTAGCTGTGTATATTTTCGTTGTTCTGTCGGTAACTCCGTGCCGCATTGTTACTGCTATTATTGTCTACAGTTATAGCAAAAACAGTATCCAGTCCTTTTTTAGAGGGAGCCAGGCTGGGTAAATTAATAAACGCTAGAGATCCGCGGTTAAGGCTGAATGTTGTGCTGTCTGTGCCTGTGTTGGTGCCTTTTAGCAAGGTTCTTATTTTGGCACTGCTGAGGTTTTTCTTGCCCACATTGCGCACAAGCAGCTTCACACTGTCGGGGTTACCCAGCGGAACAGGCAGTTTGCCTAATGTGTATAGTTTGATTGCGGCTGCATCAAAATCAAAACGGGGATAATTTAAGATAATAGTTGGATGGTAATCGGAGGAAGCTCCTAGGCTATCGGTTAGTGGCCATCCTGTAAAGCCCTTGGTCTGATTGGCCGAATATCCGGAAATGCTGGCACTGCTTTCGAAGTAAAAGTTCACGGTTCCGGGTTGTGCCACACTATGTGAAAATTCCACCATTACAGCCAGATTATCGCCTTTGGTGGTGTCGAACACATATTTGCGCAGGGAAAACGGAAAACGGTAGAAGTCTTCATTCGAACCCAGGTCGTTGGCGGGAATGGAACTATAAACCCTAATAGCACTAGAAGTTTCACCCGAAAACGAGATTCTCCCGCTGCCAAAATCCGTCAGGGATGTGTTTTTAAGCCATATTGACATTTGTGTTCCCGTACCGATAGCAGCACCTGCACTGCGCAAAAATTCCATGCTTTCTATGCTGTCTCCATGTTTAAGGTTTCCCAGCACAGATTTTGGGAATATGTAGGCGAAGCGGCAACCGTAGTTTGCGCTGGTGGTGGAAACAACCAAGGGACCTGCCTGGGTACCCAGAAAATAGCCTTCGCCTATTTGCACAAACTGCGAAAAAATCGGACTGCAGCAAAGCAATAAAAAACCGATAATTAAACTTCTCACAATAACAAATGTAGCAAAAAACTGCTTAAATGGTCTATAATCAAGGTTGTTTTGGTATAAATGTGACGATTAACAGATTCCTAAATCTGCTTAAGTACATTTTAGTGGTCATTATATTTGCCCTGATGAAAGCAGCAATGGAAGCCGATGTGTTTTTTGACGATGGCTGTGGAAGATGCTCGCTGGGCGGTACACCTGCCTGCAAGGTTAATACATGGCGTCAGGAGCTGGCATTGCTGCGTGAAATTTTGCTTAAAAGCGGACTCACGGAAACCCGAAAGTGGGGAGTGGCCTGCTATATGTATGGCAAGCAGAACATGGTATTGCTGGGAGCCTTAAAGCACGGTGCAACACTGAGTTACTTCAAGGGTTCTCTAATGTCAGATCCGGGAAAATTGCTTCACAGCCCCGGAGAAAACAGCCAGGCGGTAAGGTATATGAAGTTTACATCACCGGAGCAGGTTTCGGAACAGGCCGAGATCATCGCTGAATATCTGCGTGAAGCCATGGTATTGGAAGAAACCAAACAGCAAGTGACGTTTAAAAAGGCGGATGAACAAGAAAAATGCGAAGAACTGCAGCGTGCCCTGAACGAAGATGCCGAACTAAATAAGGCGTTTTATGCTTTAACACCGGGCAGACAGCGGGGATATATATTATTTTTCAACGCAGCCAAACAACCCAAAACCAGGATTGATCGAATTGGTAAATGCAGGGATAAAATACTGATGGATAAGGGCTTGCAGGACTGATTTACCGCTCCGCGATAAACTTGTTGAACTCTACCTTGGCACCCGCGTTTTCAAATATTGAGGGGTGACCAAAACCGGCCACTTCGTGCACTTGCACTTTTTTGCAATCGGTGCATTCGGTTACTTTTTGCTTGAACAGCGGCCATGAAGCCATTTGAATGGGCGAATCGTCTAAACCCTGCACAAACAGAATATCCGATTTAAAACCGGTGGTAAATTTCAGCAGCGAGCGTGCCTGGTAGGCTTCAGGATTGATGGTGGTGTTGCCGTATTTGGTTTTCAGCAGATTGCAAACCCCGCTGCCGGCAATTTTACCGTCTTCTTCCAGCTGGCAGCGAAACACAAGATTCAGTGGCCCGGGCGCGTTGGCGATAACGCCGTTGGTTGGTTGCAGGGTATTCAATCGGGTTACCACATAGCCGCCCTGCGAATGCCCGGCCAGAAAGACTTTTTTAATTTCTACACCCAGTTCTGCGGCCGCTTTGTTTTTCACCCAAAGCAAGGCAGCTTCCGCGTGTTTTACATTATCGCCCATCAATAAATTTTCCTCCGGATAGGCCACACTCACCATCATCATATCTTTTCGGTCCAGAATGCGCTTGAAACCATCGAGGGTATTGTAGGCGGCGTCCAGTATAAGGCTATCGTAGGTAACGGTGCCGTGAAACACCATCAGCACATCAAAGGAAGTACCCTTGGGTTTGTCAATTACCACATCCACCGAAAGGCTGTCGCTCACAATGGTTTTGGTAATCTGGTAGGCGCTGTCATTAACGGTATTAGGCGGAGCAGTTGTTTTCTTCTTACAAGCCGAAGTAAAAGTGAGCAGCAGAAAAAAGCCGATAATCAGGTTTTTCATATATAATGTTACAAATATAGACGCAATTATTTGTGAAAGGTTTAAAGAGGAAAAAGGAATTACATATCATCTCTCTTTTTGGTTCATAGGGTCTCTTTCCGTGCCGGCTTAGGCTACCCCAATGGCCAGACTGGATATGGAAATGATGCCGTCATTGGCGCCCAGCACCGCTGCCCTAAGCCAGTTGCTGCGGTGTATGTAATGCGGTGCCAAATAATTATCAATGGTTAAGGATTTTTTATTGTCCATGGAATTCAAATCTTGAAAACAACCTTGTTTCACGAAGTTAATGCATATAAATTCAATATTTCTGTGCCTATGACGTTTTGATATGTATTTATTGTTTTATCTAACCGGCGGTGTTCTCTTTTTGTTTTATCTAACCGGCGGTGTTCTCTTTACGATACAAAATTTTAAAAACATTTAAACCCACATAATATGCCCTATAATTTATCTGATTATCTCAATGCCTTTGATAATAATGATGAAGATATTCCTCTGCATTTATTAACCCCGGAAATATATGAGCAATGGACTATAAACGAACAAGTTGATTTTGATTTAGCGTTGTGTGATTATATAAAACTAAACATGGCGGGTCTTGAAATTATTCCTGATTTTTTGCAAAATGACAGGGATGTTTTATTGGCGATGGCTTATCATGTGTGGAACAGAAGCGACCAAGAGATTGACAATATTAAAACATTGATAAGACAGTCCGGATATGCCGATAACTGCGATTTTATAAAAGAATTGATAGCCTGTGATGATGGCTCGCTTGCTGCTGCGGTAGCCGGAGAAAGTATCAAAAACTTACCCGAATACTGGTTGGAATTATGTGTTGCATTTTACGAATCGCCCCGTGAGTATCTTTGGGAGCCTTATAATGCTAAGATGGGGTGCGCAGGGGTCCCTGAAACATTAATGAAAGACCCAGGCTTTGTGCTTACATTAATGGAAGCAGCACCCGGTTATTATCCTGCTATTGGAGCGCCATTAAAAGATCATCCGGAGGTTCAGAAACTGGCAGAGCATTATTACGTTAGCATGTTACAAAATAGTCCCGGAAGATATACAAAAATATTGCCGGAAGACATGAAAAGCAATTATGCAGTATGTGTTGCTGTGCTTAATTGCGATGGGCTAAAGCTGGCCGAAATGCCTGATGAATGCAAAGCGAATG
>VHBA01000035.1 GCA_016872175.1 Sphingomonadales bacterium
ACCACTTTTTCAAGCACAGGCAGCAAATCCTTCATGGTGCTCACCTTTTTGTCGTAAATCAGAATGTAAGCGTTTTCGAGGTCGGCTTCCATTTTATCGGCGTTGGTAACAAAATATGGGCTCAGGTAACCACGGTCGAACTGCATTCCTTCAACCACCTCAACAGTAGTGTCGGTACCTTTGGCTTCTTCCACGGTGATAACGCCGTCTTTGCCTACTTTCTTCATGGCTGCGGCAATCAGTTTGCCGATGGTATTGTCGTTGTTGGCAGAAATGGTGGCAATCTGCTCAATTTTGGAGTTGTCATCGCCCACGGCCTGGCTCATTTTGTCCAGACTTTCAACGGCGGCCTTCACGGCCTTTTCAATACCGCGCTTCAGGTCCATGGGATTGGCACCTGCAGCCACGTTTTTCAATCCGGCAGTAACGATGGCCTGCGCCAACACTGTAGCTGTGGTGGTTCCGTCACCCGCAATATCAGCGGTCTTGCTGGCCACTTCTTTCAGCATCTGGGCACCCATGTTTTCCACGGGATCTTTCAGTTCAATTTCTTTTGCTACCGTCACACCGTCTTTGGTAATCTGGGGTGCACCGAATTTCTTGTCGATAACCACATTACGGCCTTTGGGACCCAGGGTTACTTTCACTGCGTTTGCCAAAGCATCCACACCGCGTTTCAAACCTTCGCGGGCGGTCACATTGAATTCAATTTTCTTTGCCATGTTTTTTAAGATTGATTAGATAATTGCGAAAATGTCACTCTCACGCATGATGAGGTAATCTTTACCTTCCACGTTGATTTCAGTGCCGGCGTACTTGCCGTAAAGAACAGTGTCGCCCACCTTAACGGACATGGGCTCATCTTTTTTGCCTTCTCCCACGGCAACTACGGTGCCTTTTTGGGGTTTTTCCTTAGCGGTATCGGGGATAATGATACCACCTGCAGTCTTTTGTTCGGCTGCGAGGGGTTCTACCAGAACCCTGTCGGCCAGAGGTTTAACGTTTACTGACATACAATTATATATTTTTTTGTTGTATGCCCTGCTTAAACCAAACTTGTGCCAATTTGGAAATGTGACTTTTTTTTCGTATATTAAGGCTAAAACTGTCAGTTTGCCGACAAATTGTCAGTCAACTTGTCAGCATCAGGCATCATGTCTGCCACCATCCGCCACGCGAAACAGGTGCAGCACATACGGAAATAATGCATCCATGCTTTCCTCGGCACCGCGGGTGCTTCCCGGCAGGGTAAGAATGAGCGTATTTTTGATATAACCTGCCACGCCCCTGCTCACCATGGCGTAGGGCATGCGCTCTTGTCCGTATTTACGGGCAGCTTCCATAATTCCCGGCACTTCGCGTTCCAGCATGGGCAAAATGGTTTCGGGTGTAACATCACGTTTGGAAAGGCCGGTACCACCGGTGTAGATGAGCAAATCAAAATCGTTTTGGCTTGCCATTTCTGCCTTTCGGGCAATATCCTTCGGTTCATCCGGAATAATGGCATATTCGGAAACGGGAATGCCATATTGCTTCAGGCGCTGTATGATGGCTTTGCCCGCTTTGTCTTCTTTATTGCCCTTGGAAATGGTATCGCTGCATACCACCACCATGGCATTGATTTTCCGTTTGGGAATATCGGTATAATCGGATTTGCCACCCTTTTTGGCCACCAACCGAATGTGCTGTATTTCCACATTTTTATCAATGGGTTTCAGCATATCGTACATCGTTAATGCGGCAATAGCGGCGCCATGCATGGCTTCAACCTCTACTCCGGTGCGGTAAATGGCTTTCACTTCCACTTGAATGAGGATTCCAATATCATTGATGGAAAATTCAACCTTGCAGGATTCTACCGGCAGCGGGTGACAATCCGGAATTACATGGGCCGTATTTTTAACAGCCAGCAATGCTGCAGCGCGCGAAAACTCGTACACATCACCCTTGGGAACCGTTTTATTCTTTATGGCTTCAAAAGTCTCCACCTTGCCCGGCCTCACCACTGCTTCGGCAGTTGCGGTGCGCAGGGTTGTGATTTTGTGGGTGATGTCGTTCATTGGGGCGAAGATAAAGTTAACCCGTTATTTTATTTCACACCATCAGCAACTTCACCGAGGCAATGCCCAGCACCAGTGCCAACAGCCATTTCATGGCCTTGGGCTGATATTTCGCAGCTCCCAGCCAGGCTCCCAAACCGCCAAAAACCAGCACAATTCCCATCATTACAGGCAAATTTTCATCCCAGGGTTTGTTGGCATTTACCCAGCCCAGCAAACCACTCAGGCTGTTTACAAAAATAAATGCCGAGCTCAACGCAGCGGTTTGTTTTGGTCCGGCCCAGCCGGCCAGCAACAATATCGGTGAAAGCCAAACCCCACCGCCAATGCCGGTAACTCCGCTGGCAAAGCCAATAACAGAGCCGATAATGGCCCCGGCTATAGTTGGCATTTCACTAATCTTTTTGGGCTCGGCCGGCCTGAAAACCATGAGCACAGAGGCCGACATCAACATCGCACCTAAAATCTTTTTATATAACGAATCTTCAATCGGCGTCAATCCGCCCAAAAAGGCCATGGGTACTGAAAATCCGGCCAGCCATAGAAAATCGCGAAGCTTGAAAAAGCCGCCTTTTTGAAACTGCAAAAACGCCATACCGGAAACCACCAGGTTCAGCACCAGCGCATCCTGACGAACAAGGTAAGCATAATAACTGCATAATGCCATTACAGCCAGATAGCCGCTGCCGCCACCGTGTCCAACCCCCGCATACATAAAAGCCACCAGGGCAAAACCAATGAGCATCCAATAGGCATCCATTGCTTAGAACAGAATTATATTCACAACTTCGCCTGATTGCAAAAACTCCGTTTCTGCATGGGTTTTGATAAAACAATTGGCTCGTGCAAAAGCATCCATTCGGTAGCTCTCCTGCCCTGCCAGCACCTGCACCTTGCCGCTTTCGAGGTATGCTTTTACAAAGTGCGTGAGGCCCGGTTTTTGACGGTAATCATTTTCGAGAATGGCTTGCTGATAAATTGTTTGTTCTGGAACACCCACAGCACGCAGCATATAAGGCCTAATCCAGGCATACCAGCAAGTAAGCACTGATGCCGGATTGCCGGGTAAACCGAATATGCGTTTTTCACCTTTGGTGCCAAAATATAAGGGTTTGGCCGGTTTTTGTTTCAGTTTGTGAAACACGCAATCCGCACCAAGTTCAGAAAGTGTAGGCACCACAAGGTCATAATCGCCTACCGAAACGCCTCCGGTAACCAGCACCAAATCTGAAGTTTCCAGGGCTGTTTCCAGTCTGTGTCGCAAATCAGCCGCGGTATCAGAAGCATAAAACAGGTTAGGACTGATACCCAACTGGTATAAGGCACTCAGTAAACTGTAGCTGTTGCATTCGTAAACTTGTCCCGGCAGCAGTGGCTTTCCGGGCGACACAATTTCATTGCCGGTTACCACCACACTAACCGCAGGCATTTCCCAAACACAAACCTCCGAAACACCTGCAGAAGCAAGCAACCCCATTGCACCGGGTGTCAGTTTTTGTCCTGCTTGCAGCAATACATCACCACAATCCGATTGCGAGCCGGCTTTACGCACATTACCGCCCTGTTTAAGTTGTTCATATTCAATCCAAAGCAAACCGTTATCAACGCGGGTTTTTTCCTGCATCACCACTGTATCGGCACCTTCAGGAACCATCGCTCCGGTAAAAATGCGGATGGCGGTTCCTTTTTCCATGCGTTTTATCTGCGTTTCACCTGCGGGAACCTCTCCCATGATCTTCATCGGTTTTTGCAAATGAAAATCGGTCCAGCAGAAAGCATAGCCGTCCATGGCCGAATTGTCAAACGGAGGCACCGCAACTATAGCTGTTGATGCTTCAGCGGTATACATACCCATTCCCTCCATGAGATGTATCACCTTCTTTTTAAGTGATAACGGGTTGCTTTTCAGCAGTTCGGCGGCCTGTTCAGTGTTTATCATCCTCCAATGGCAATCATGCTGCGGTTTTGCAGGGTTTCGGGTTGTATTTTTTCAAACTGCTCAACCAATTGTCCGCCCAGTTTTTCCTTTTTCTGTCTCAGGTTTTCAATGATGAGCGGTTCAATGGATTGTCCGCTGCGCAAGGCAGTGAGCAGATCGGTTTCGTGGGTGGCAAAAAGGCAATTCCGCATTTTCCCATCTGCGGTAAGCCGCAGGCGATTGCAATCTCCGCAAAAAGGATGACTCATGGTGCTGATGATGGCAAAGCTGCCTTTTGCCCCTTTTACAAAATATTTATGGGCAGTTTCATGGGGCTCTTTACCCAGTGGTATTGCATCAAATTTTCCGGCAATGGTTTTCAGGATCTGGTCTTTGGTAAAAACCTTATTTTGGTGCCACTGATTTCCCGTAAACGGCATAAATTCAATGAAACGAATATGCACAGGAGAATCCACACTCCACTGCACAAAATCACAAAGCTCATTTTCATTGATGCCCTTCATTACCACCATGTTCACTTTCACATGCAATCCCTGCTCCACGGCCCTGTCAATATTGGCTTTAACCACTTCCAGTTTTTCCCTTTTGGTCAGCAATAAAAACCTATCCCGATTAAGCGTATCCAGACTGATATTAACACTGCGAACACCGCATTCTTTGACCAAACCCAGGTATTTATCCAGAAAAACACCGTTGCTGGTGAGGGTTAATTTTACCGGTAATTTAGACAATGCCGCAAGAATATCAGGAAACTCTTTGCGGACCAAAGGTTCGCCACCAGTGAGGCGGATTTTATTCACGCCCTGGTCAACAAATGTTTTGGCCAGTGAAAGTATCTCATCCGTTTGCATGAGCTGATGTTGCGGTGTGCAATGAGCTTCTTCATTTGGCATACAGTAGAAGCAACGCAGATTACAGGCATCCGTGAGGGAAATCCGCAAATACTGATGGGGCCTATGAAAACTGTCGGTGAGCAATGCTTCAAAAATATCATTAGCAGGCGGGATTTGAAAACGTTTCGAGGAATTAACTTTGCCTTGTGCAAACGCGGGTTTTGATTTTGGCAGGCGGTGAAAGCCGCAGAATGGGACAGCCCAAGGGTTTGCTCAATTACCACGGCATGCCCCAAGTGCATTATTTGTTCAAGATGGCTCAATCCCTAAAACTGGAAGCGTTTGTAAGCTGCCGCGAAGAACAAAAATCGCTCTTTGCTGATTTACCCATCATTACCGACCACCCTGATTTTGCCGGCCATGGGCCCATTTCGGGGTTATTATCGGCATTCCGCCAATTTGAAGGCAACTGGTTGCTGCTGGGTTGTGATTATCCCAACCTGAACAAAAAAGCCATTTCAACGCTTTTGAACAATGAAAATAAATCATTTGATATAGCTTGCTTCAAGCACCCCGACTCGGGCATTATAGAGCCGCTGATTGCTTTTTACGGGCATTCTGCGAGCCACAAGCTGACGGCTTTTTTCACCTCCGGCAATGATTCTCTTTCGCGATTTATTCAACAAAGCAATGCGTGTTTGATAGATGAACCCAATGCCTTAGTTTTGAAAAGCGCAGACACCCCGGAAGACCGGGATGCCATTATTGGTTTAAAAAAATGAATAACAAACAGCAGCATATCCGCATACAACGCTTTGAAAATAGCACATTGGATGATAATGACGATGCTGTTTCGGTAGAAGAACCGTTGGAAATACAGGTAGAATTCGGGCCGGCAGCTGACCGAAAGGTTCAGTCCCTCAGCATTACTATGCGCACCCCGGGCAATGATGATGAACTGGCCATAGGTTTTTTATTTACCGAAGGCATTATCCATAAAAAGAAAGATGTTTTATCGGCAAAGCACGTTCAAACATTGCCGGGAATGAGCAGCAACTATATCCAGGTTTCGCTGAACCCTGAACTTAATTTCAACCCTGCTCAACTTCAACGAAATTTCTACACCACAAGCAGCTGCGGGGTTTGCGGTAAAAGCAGTTTGGATTCTGTTAAAACGCAGATGCCCGGAAAATCCGGAAAAATGTTACCAACGCTATCGCCTGAATTGATCATATCATTTCCAAAAATCCTGAGAGAACAGCAGGAAACCTTCGAAACCACAGGTGGTTTGCACGCTTCGGGTTTATTTGATACCGCCGGCAATTTGCTTTACCTGCGCGAGGATGTGGGCAGACACAATGCATTGGATAAACTTATTGGCAGGGCCCTGATGGATGGAAAAACTCCATTGGATGAGTACATTTTACTGCTGAGTGGCAGGGCCAGTTTTGAACTCATGCAAAAAGCAGGCATGGCGGGCATTTCCTTGATTTGTGCTGTGGGCGCACCCAGCAGCCTGGCCGTAGAATGCGCCAAAGAATTTGGCATTACACTAATTGGGTTTTTGCGCGAAAATCGTTTCAATATTTACAGCGGAAGCCTTTAGCCGGGCTGCTTCCAGACCGTTTCTCCGGATTCAAGAATTTCTTTACCCCACACCTGAACTTCTTTTTTGATGCGTTCCACCAAATAGTCGCAGGCCTCCAAGGCAGCGCGGCGATGGGCTGAGGAAGTAAACACAAATAAAGAAATCTCTCCCGTTTTTACCAAACCCAAACTATGGTAAATGTGCATGCAGGTTAGCGAATATTTCGCAAAAGCATCTTCACGGATGTTATGCAGGGTTTCCGTGGCCATTTCCTGATATGCCTCATAAGCTATTCCGGTTACAACTTGTCCGTTTTCCTTCACATCGGCCCTCACCTGCCCCATGAACATGCTGTGGGCACCAATATTATGTTTGGCAGCGTGTTTGGCCAGGCTATCGGCAATAAAACCCGGCGATATCGGGCCTTTAACAAATACTTTTTTGTGTTTTTTCTCTTCTATCATTGATTGAAATTTTGGCAAAATGCCTCATAATTATATTGCAGTAAAGCTTCCGGTGTTTCAAGTGCTGCTGTTGGCTGAGCCTGATAATTCATGGTATATGACTGCCCCGATTGCGTATCCATGTGAAATAGTTTTCCATCAACGTTATCCAATCCCAGCAAGGCATTCAGCACCAAATTTGCCTGCAGGGTTCCGGCGAGTGCAGGTACAGCACCCAGAATTCCTTCCGTATTGCATTGCCCCATAAACAAAGGATTGGGCGGCACGGGATATAAATTTCTGTATGAATAACCCAAATAAGGCCTGAACAACGTCCATTGCAGGTTAAACTTGCTTATCGATGCATGCACCCACGTTTTCTTATAAACACGGGCAGCATCATCCATCAGGTAGCGCACAGGAAGATTATCTGTACAATCAATTAGTATATCGGCAGTTGGCAACTCAGCAACCGCCATTCTGGCATCAAATACCGCATTTACAGGATTTATTTGGCAGTGCGGATACCTTTCCGACAAAAACTGGGCAGCGGATTCTGCTTTGTTTTTGCCAACCTCTGCGGTAGTAAAGAGCGTTTGCCTGTGTAGGTTATGGTATTCAACCACATCAAAATCAACAACCGTAATATACCCTATCCCGCATGCGGCAAGGGTTTGAAGCACCGCGCACCCCAAACCGCCGGCTCCCACTACCAGCACTTTTGAAGATAGCAGTTTTTGCTGTCCTGCTTCTCCGATTTCTTTGAGTTGTATTTGCCGACGGAAATAGCCGTCCATCTTATCCTCCGCTGTAGGGTGGCATGAGTGCCACTTCATCGCCTTCTTTAAGTTTGGTATTGCCAGTAATCATGATTTGATTGACAGCAAGGGCAAAACTAAATTGTTTCATTTCGGGGAAATCCGTCTTTAACTTATCACAAACAGCATCCGTATCTTTTGCCTCAAAAACAAAGTTATTCTGTCCACAAATCTCTGCCAACCGTCCAAACAACAATACATTCACCATGTAGCAAATATAAGCAAATGTATGCTTTGGGAATAAGTACTTATTTTTGCAATATCAATCATGGGAATACGCATTGCTGAAATTGCCAAAATTACCGGTGCTGTTATAGAAGGCAATGCCGATATTGAAATTTCCCTGCCGGGTAAACTGGAGGAAGCGGATAACCAAACATTGTGTTTTTTTGCCAATCCAAAATACGAGGCTCAACTTTACGCATCCAAAGCAGCAGCCGTAATAGTTCCCTTCGATTTTAAACCGGCTCAACCAGTTACATTTGCATTGATTCGCCATGCCAATCCATACTTCGCTTTCTGCATGGTTTTGAACGCCTGGTTCAACCCCAATGAACCTAAGAAAGGTATTGAAACCGGCAGCTACGTGCACCATTCTGCTAATTTGGGCAGTGATGTTTTTATCGGGGCTACAGCCTATGTAGATGAATATGCCGACATTGGACACAACACCCAGATTTATCCCCAGGTTTTTGTGGGAAAAGGCGTAACGATTGGCAAGAACTGCACCTTGTTTCCGGGGGTAAAAATCTATGCAGGCTGCAAGATTGGAGATAACTGCATCTTACATGCGGGCACGGTCATAGGCAGCGATGGATTTGGTTTTGCGCCTATCGGCGACACATATGCAAAGATTCCGCAGATTGGGAATGTTGTTATAGAAGACAATGTTGAAATTGGTAGCAACTGCAGTATTGACAGGGCTACCATGGGAAGCACCATCATCAGACAAGGAACCAAACTGGATAACCTGATACAGGTAGCCCACAACGCTGAAATTGGCGCCAACACGGTAATTGCATCACAAACAGGCGTAAGTGGCAGCACCAAAATAGGGGCCAACTGCCAGATTGGTGGTCAGGTGGGATTTGTAGGCCATATCAGTATTGCAGACCGCACCGGTATTGGCGCACAATCAGGTGTAACTAAAACCATAGAAGAAAACGGCTCCAGTTGGATTGGTTCGCCTGCAAGTCCAACAAAAGAGCAGTTCAGAAGCTGGGCCGCATTTAAAAAACTCCCTGACATGCTGAACGAAATGAAGCAACTTGCCAAAGAACTGGAAAAATTAAAAGATCAAAAGGACAATTCCTGATATAGAATATGAGTCAGATTAACCCCAAACAAACTACCCTAAAAGCTCCTGTAACCCTTCATGGCGTTGGCCTTCACTCAGGGGCAGAAGTTTCGCTTACTTTTCAGCCTGCAGAAGCCAACCATGGCTATAAATTCCGCAGGGTTGATTTACCCGGTCAGCCCATCATCGAAGCAGATTGCGATCTGGTAACCGACACTTCGCGCGGCACTACGCTCGAAAAAAAAGGAGCATCCATCAGTACCGTGGAACATGTACTTGCGGCTTTGGTAGGTTTGGAAATTGACAATGTTCTTTTGGATGTATCCGGCCCTGAAATGCCCATCATGGATGGCAGCAGCAAACCATTTGTGGAGGCACTTTCTGCCTGTGGCACAGTGGAACTTGATGCCGAACGCGAATATTTTGAAATACCCTACAATATTCATTTCACCGATGAGGCCAATCAGGTAGAAATAATCGCCATGCCGGTAAATGATTACCGTTTGACTGTTATGGTTGACTACAACTCTCCTATTCTGGGCAGTCAGCATGCGGCACTTACGCACATCTCTGAATTTAAAAATCAGATTGCTCCGTGTCGTACCTTCTGTTTTTTGCATGAACTGGAATTGTTGCTTGCTCACAATCTCATTAAAGGAGGCGACCTCAACAATGCCATAGTCGTTGTGGACAGGGCCGTTTCGCAGGAAGAATTGGACCGATTGGCCAAAGTATTCAATAAACCCTCTGTGGAAGTTCGAAAAGAAGGCATCCTGAACAACCTGGATCTTCGTTTTCAGAATGAACCTGCCAGACATAAGTTACTTGACATGATTGGTGATCTTGCCCTGGCGGGAATGCCTATTAAAGGCCAAATCATGGCTGCACGCCCCGGACACGCCAGCAATGTAGCATTTGCCAAAAAAATTAAACAGGTTATCAAGAAGGAGCAACGCCGCAAACAAGAGGGACCCCCGCAGTATGACCCCAATGCAAAGCCACTTTACAATACCTCAGATATTATCAAAATGTTGCCTCACAAGCATCCTTTTCTGCTGGTCGATAAAATCATAAGCAAAGATGAACGCACCATTGTAGCCGTAAAAAACATCACCTATGATCAGCCATTTTTTGCGGGTCACTTCCCCGGAGACCCAATTATGCCGGGTGTGTTACAACTGGAAGCCATGGCACAGGCCGGCGGTGTGTTAATTTTGAGCACTGTGCCTGACCCCGAAAACTACAGCACTTATTTTCTGAAAATTGACAATGCCAAATTCAAGGACAAGGTAGTGCCCGGCGATACATTGGTAATGAAGATGGAACTGCTGGATATCCGCAGGGGCATTTGTACCATGACCGGTAAAGCTTTTGTGGGAGAAAAACTGGTGAGTGAAGCCGAAATGACGGCGCTAATCAGTAAAATATCCTGATTGAATATTTTTAAGCTAAGGTGCGCGATAAAAAAATGCATGTATCTTTGACCCATAAACCTATGAAAAAACTTATCTATTCCATGGGCTTCATTGCCCTTTTTGGCATGATATCGTGCTCTAACCCTTCAAAAAACATACTAGGAAACTGGGTAGTAAATGATGCAAAACTTACCCTCTCCAAAGAATCTCAGCAAGATTCCAATATGCTTATGATTGCCAGTATGATGGAAGGAATAATTCAGCAAATGAAAGGCAATGCGACATTGGAGTTTACCAAAGAAGGTAAGATGACCCGCACTTTCGGCGGTCAGCCTGAAGTAGGAACCTGGAAAATATCTGATGATGGTAAAAAACTAATTTCAGGAATCCCCGGATCACCAAAAAAAGATACTGCTGTACTCGAGTTTAAGGATAACGACAATTTAAACCTCACAACCCACAGCAAAGAAGCAGATTTTGTACTAATGCTGAAAAGAAAAAAAGCTAAATAACTCATTTTTTGGTTATTGGTTAACTTTGCACTAAACAATGATTCAACCCCTGGCATATGTTCACCCCTCGGCAAAAATTGCCGATAACGTTACCATTGACCCTTTCGTAACCATCCATGCGAATGTTGAAATAGGTGAAGGGACACACATAATGTCCGGAGTTGTCATTTTCAAAGGCAGCCGAATCGGTAAGAACTGCCGCATTTTCCCTGGAGCTTCCATCGGTGCCATTCCTCAGGATTTGAAATTTGATGGTGAAGAAACTCTAACCATTATTGGCGACAACACCACCATCAGAGAATATGTTACGATCAACAAGGGAACCAATGCTCAAGGATATACCAAGATAGGTTCCCAAGTTCTGCTGATGTCTTATGTGCATCTTGCCCATGATTGTGTGGTGGAAGACAATTGTATTCTGGCAAACAGTGTTCAGGTTGCAGGTCATGTGCATATTGGCGAATGGGCAATTCTGGGCGGTGCTGCACTGGTTCACCAGTTTGTTAAAATCGGGCGGCATGCCATGATCAGTGGTGGCAGCTTGGTGCGCAAAGATGTACCTCCATACACCAAAGCGGCTCGAGAACCACTGAGCTATGAAGGGGTCAACAGCATTGGATTGCGCAGGCGCAACTTCTCAACAGAGAAAATCAGCGAAATTCAGGATATTTACAGGAACCTGTTTGTGAAAGGATACAATACCGCCAAAGCCATAAAAATCATTGAAACCGAATTCACACCCACTACTGAGCGGGATGAAATACTGCAGTTCATTAAAGAATCGGACCGCGGTATCATGAAAGGTTATATCACCAAATAATTAAAACGGCCTTGTTTAGCATAATCCTAAAGGATTGCGGCAAATCATTTAACAGAAACTGGTTGTTCAGGAATCTGAATGTAACCTTTCAATCCGGTGAAAAATGGGCAATTCTGGGGCCAAATGGCTCCGGAAAAAGTACGCTGGGATTATTGCTATGCGGACAATTGACGCCAACGGAAGGGATAATAGAATATAAAAACAACCAGGATTCTATTCCGCTAAATGACTTGTACAACTTTGTTTCATTGACATCGCCTGCGTTGGAACTGAACGAAGACCTTAATACCGAAGAAATTTTCGGACTGCACCACAAACTAAAACCCATGCAAACTGCAAATGGCGCTGAGGTTTTTGCTTCTATGGCCGGATTTGACAAAAAAACCATGCAGAAGCCCATTGCTACTTTCAGCAGTGGCATGAAACAACGGGTAAAACTGGCCGTGGCGACCATGAGCAACACGCCACTTTTGATTTTAGACGAGCCCTTCACCAACCTGGACAAGGCCGGTGAACAATTCTTTTATAATTTACTTGAACGATTTGGACAAAACCGATTGCTGGTAATTGCTTCAAACCGGGAAGAAGAATATGCAGTTTGCGACCGCCGGTTAAACGTATCAGGGCTTAACGCCGATACATAAAGGAACCGCAGACGTTCGCTGCCCATTGTTAATACTAATGGTGTAAAACCCGGGACTAAACCCTGCTATTTGGGCACTGAAATGTCGTTCTCCGGGCAACATCACCCATTCACGGCAAAATCGACCTGAAGCATCCAATAATGTTAATGTCCACCTTTCTGTAATGGTTTTTCTGGATACGGTTACTTTATCAAACGCCGGATTTGGGTATACTTTTGGCATCTCAAGATTGCCATACTTTCTTAGCCCTGCTACTTTTGCAGTCTGAATCTTAGCAAAATGCAAACCACCTCTCCCATTACCAAAAATAAGTTCAGGTATAGAGTCGTTGTTAAGGTCTGCCGCAGCCACGTTCACCCGGTTGCCAAAATCCGGTTCTATGCTGTCAGTAACCGTACGTTGCCACAACCAGCCCTCAATAGCAGATAAACTGTCGTATATGCTGCGACCTGTAGGTTTATACAAACGAACTTTTCCAAAAGAAGATCCCAATAATACATCCTGCTGCCCGTCATTATTCAGATCAGTCACTTCAGGCATAGCATATCCAAATGAGTAAAACCCTGCAGGATTGATTTCTGTACTCCATTCATTACCGCGCATGCCCCATGTATTGGGCAAAGCCAGCGTGTAGGAAGTTGCCCCCACTCCTCCCTGATTCACATACAAAGCCACTCGCCCATTGTACATGCCCACCAGCATATCGGGCAAGGTATCATTATTGTAGTTGCAAAGTGCAGGTGCGGCATTTTCCATTCCCGGATTTACGGTGTTTTTCAGCAAATCATCCTCGGCAAATACCAGGTTCAGGGCTTTGCCAGGACCGGCTGTATTCCTGTACCAGCCCACTTTACCAAACCTTTCACCATAGTACAAATCGATATCTTTATCCCCATCTACATCGCCAAATTTGATGATGAGGTCTGCTAGGCCTTTTTGGGAAATATTCAGATAATCATCATTTGTTTTCACAAAACTGGGCAGGGTTTTGGTCCCTTTATTTTCAAACAATGTAATTCGGTCTTTGAGGCCGCCGGTAAGCTCAAAATCTCCGTTAGATGCCACAAATAAGTCTTTATCACCGTCATTGTCATAATCACAAAAGGCAACAGAACTTTTAGCACCTAAATCTATTGTCTTATCGGCCAGCCAATCGGTTTGAACAAATTTAAAATCCGGTTTATTGTCTTTGCCGTAATTTTTATAGTACCAGATATTTTGGGTTTCTTTAACGTCAGCCGAGGGTGCGGGAGAAATCAGTAAATCCTTTACCCCGTCGGCATCTGCATCGGCCAGAAATGCCGATGGAAAAATAAAATCAGCCGCACGGCGGGTGTTGGGAGGAAAAATGCTGTCTACTTGCACCATCGTATCATAATAAATACCGCGCTGCGCTTTGGCATTTTTCAACAATGTCATTTTCTTGAAACCCACATTGGATGCCAGCATTTCGTAGTCACCGTCTTCATCATTGTCAAACATCAATAAACTGGCTCCTCCAACGTGTCTGGGCTTTAGTTTCTCTTTGTACAGACATTGACCTAAAATGAAACTGTTATCCAATCCCTCGTTAAAATACCCATAACAATAATCCATATCCTGAAACTCAAACGTGTCTTTAGACCAACCCTTTTCTGCCCTAACATCCCGAAACATAGAGTAGCTGCGGTTATAGGGATCATAAAAAACGATGTCCACATCGCCGTCATTATCCAGATCGCCTATATGTGGCAAATCCAATTTGCTTAAGCCTAAAGGATTGTAAAGGATGAAGAAAGTAGTATCATATTTATTTCTGAAATACTGTGAACCCAGATCTTTGAATTTGATCTCTTTATCGCCCGGCTGGGTAATATTGAGATGAATGACCAAGTTGCTTATCGTATTCAAGGTGAAAATATCCGGTTTGTTATCGCCATTTAAATCCGCAATTCGAATCCAAAAATTGAGACGGGGAATGGTTTTTTCGTAACGTCTATCGTACAGCCAGCGTCCGTTTTTGCGGATGTAAGGCAATATTTTCTGGTCATGCCGGTCAAAAACCACCATATCTAATGCACCATCATTGTTCAGGTCCAGCTGCACAAACTGTGGGGAATTGAAACCTCCGGTAAAAGGAGTTTCAACCTGGCCATTGCCAATATTCATAGGCAATGTATCATATAAATAGTATGATTTATTACCGCTGGAAGGCTGTGCCAGCAAAGTATCAGAAGAAAGAAAAATCAATAAACCGAACAGGATTCTGTACATGTGAAATCAAATTTACGCAATATGGGCTGGGCTACCCTAATTTTGACCATTATTTTTTACCCTATGTTGCCCGTCAGCACCGAAAAATTGCACAATATTTACCTTTCCTGCCACAATAAGGTAAGTACCGATACACGAAAAATTGAGTTGGGCAGTTTGTTTTTCTGTTTGAAAGGCGGCAATTTCAATGGGAATCTGTTTGCTGCTGAAGCCTTGGATAAAGGTGCAGCATACGTGGTTGTGGATGATAAACATGTAATCAAAGATGAGCGCTATTTGTGGGTTGAGGATGTGCTCACATCTCTGCAGACACTCTCTCATTATCAACGAAAATATCTGCCGGTAAAAATTTTGGGAATTGGCGGGAGCAACGGCAAAACCACCACCAAGGAACTGGCATTGTGCGTCATCAATTCATTTGCAAAGGCTAAAGCGACTGCAGGAAACCTGAATAATCACATTGGTGTTCCTTTAACCCTTTTGGCACTGGATGAAAGCGTGGATGTAGGTATCATAGAAATGGGCACCAACCATCCCGGAGAAATGAAGGTATTGTGCGATCTGGCAGAGCCTGATTTTGGAATTGTCACCAACGTAGGCAAGGAGCACCTGGAGGGTTTTAAAGACCTGGAAGGTATCGCACGCGAGGAAAGCGAATTGTACCTAAAGCTTATTCAAAATGATGGTTTTGCGCTGATAAATCTGGATGATACCTGGTTGGGAAATATGTCTAAACGATTTAAAAAGTGCTTTGGATATAGCATTCATAAGACTGAAGCTGATTTGAGGGCTGTCATTCACCGTTCCATGCCTCAGCTGGAAATTGAATTTATTTTCCAGGGGAAAAATCATGGTCCGTACACCGCAGAAATAGGGGGAAGCTATAATGTCTATAATATGCTCGCAGCAATAGCAGCGGGGGTTTCACTTGGTGGTGACATAGAAAACTGCATAAGGGCTGCGTGTGCGTATGTGCCGGCCAATAACCGCAGTGAATGGAAACGAACTACAAACCGAAATATCTGGATGGATGCCTACAACGCCAATCCCAGTAGTATGGAGGCTGCGCTGAGGTCTTTCGCCGAAATGGGAAAAGATGGCGCTGTTTTGCTGGGTGATATGCTGGAATTGGGCGATCATGCCCAAGATGAGCACAAAGCTATTTTTAAATTGGCAGTATCGCTGGGTTTCGGTGAACTGTATGTTTGCGGCCCGGAATTTAAAAGGGCTGCAGGGGCATACCCGCATGCGTTTGAGGACACACAATCCTTGCTATCATGGTTTGAGAAAAACCCTGTTACATCTAAGTATGCTTTGATAAAAGGTAGCCGTGGTATGAAGATGGAATCATTATTGCCCGTGCTGGAATAAAAAAGCCGAAGCATGGCTCCGGCTTTTGAAAATTATTCAATCAGGAATTAATCCCTGCTTTGCAGTTTGGCTAGCAAACGCAGTATTTCAAGATAAAGCCAAACAATAGTTACCATTAAACCAAAGGCGCAGAACCATTCCATATACTTAGGGAAACCGGATTTACTGCCTTCTTCAATCATATTAAAATCCAAGATAAGGTTGAATGCGGCGATGCCTGCCACAACTGCTGATACAATAATGGAAAGAGTGCTGCTACCTGCATACCAGTTGTTGCCTGTTACCCAGGTTACTATCATATTGATGAGATAAAATAACGCTACTCCCAGGGTAGCCATTACAATAACCTTGGTAAACATGGGTGTTGCACGCAGCAAACCGGTCCTGTAAGCCACAAGCATGGCCGCAAAAACGAGCAGAGTTACTCCAACGGCTTCCATTACGATTCCAGGGTAAATGTATTCAAAAACCATGGAAATCAACCCCAAAAACACACCTTCTACAGCGGCATACAGGGGGGCTACTACCGGAGACCAACTCTTTTTGAAAACTATTACAAGACTAAGAACAAACCCGAGGATGGCACTGCCAATCATCCAGCCAGTCAACCCTTGGGCAGTTTCGGGATTGCCACCCATCTTCCACCAAATCCAGGCGGCGGGAACCAGCAGGGTAATAAAAAGTAAAATAGATTTGTTGATAGTGCCTTTCATGGTCATTACTTCGCCTCCATAAGAACCGGCTTCAGCCTGACGTGCCTTTTCAAAGGTCTTTTCTGACAAAATAGGATTTGACATGTTTTATTTGTTTTAAGATGTAACTACGAATATACGAAATTATCGCATCAAATGCAAGGTTCCCTTGGTGGAATAGACTTTATCGCGAAAATCCGTGTACTCACACACATAGATATAAACCCCAGCCGGACAAGGCTTTCCAAGATATTCTCCATCCCAGCCAATTTCAGAATTTACAGTTGTAAACAATTTTTCACCCCAACGGCTGTAGATACTAAATTTATAGGTTTTCATTCCGCCAGCAGCAGGCAAAAATTTCTCGTTGATTCCATTGGCATCCGGACTGAATGCATTGGGAATAAATATTACCGGCTCAAAGAAAACCCGAATATCATTGCTCCATGACTCACGCTTTAACTGCCCGTTTTCAATGGCTTTTATCCTAAAATATTGACCATAATGATCCTTTCCATTATCGAAGGATGCAGACTGTGGTAAATAGTAGGTATTGTAGAGGGTGTATCCCGATTTATTCTCAAGTAGCCTGTGTAATTCATAGCGCTCCACCCCATTGGGCCATCCCACGTAATCCGTAAAGTTAAGCGACATGCTGAAAGGCCCTGTCCTCTTTCCTTTCAACAGCACATCCGTATTGGTATTGCTGTAGATACTATCGCCGCATAAATTCACAATAACAGCGCGGTATTCGTAGCTAAGGCTATCCGGCAATGCTGTTTTATCTTCAAACACAAAATCCGATGAATTGGCAGTACCAACGGTTCCAAACGCGCTTCCTCCCCTGTTTTTACGCTGTATGATGATTGTATTGTTGTAACGTGGTGCATTTAACAATGTGTAATACACCTGCACAGGCTTATCCTCACCGGGAGGCGGTTTCACCGTAACCAATCGGCTAAGCACACCCGGATTATCAATGAAAACATCGCGTTTAACAGTATCCCCAACACATCCAAAACTACTGGTTTCCACCACCCACACCCCGTTGTTTTGCTGACCGCTCCAGTCTATGCGCACACCGGCATCTGTAGCAGCAGGCGCCGGATTAAATGTTCCACCTGCATTGCCCCAGTTGTATTCACTGCCAACAAAACCAGTTACGGAATAACTGTAGGCAGTGAGTCGCGGATAGCAGATTATATCATTACCGGAAATAGCCGAAGTTCTGGGTCTGGGATGTATGATAAGCTGTGTATCTATCCACGGCCCAACACAGCCATACGGACTGGTTTCGCGCACCCTGACGGTATACGTTCCAAAAGTATCACCAGAGAAAGATATACGGTTGCTTCCCTGTCCTGCAAATGCAATTCCATTCAATTCCCATTCATAAGTTGAGCCTGAAAAACCCGAAAGACTGAATTGCACCTGATTTCGGGTCTGACAAAACTCGAAATTGCCATTGATGGGAATTGTATTGGGGTAAGGCCATAAATTAACAACCCTAGCCCTTACAGGCGACAAACAGGGTAAACCTGAAATGGAGTCGTAGGCTGTGGCCTGAACACCTACAGACCCAACCCCTGTTGGCCCCCAGTCTACTGTTATACTTGCTGTATTTTGGCCTGTGATGATGGTGCCACCTGTAACTATCCAGTTATATGTTTCGCCATTTACAGGCAATATACTGTATGTTTTTCCTTTGGTGAAAGCACAAAAACTTGTATCGCCTTTGGGTAATTGGCCTGCCAAGGCATGGTTTTTCACCACCCTGACTTTAACCGTATCGCCTACACAACCAAACTTGTTCACCTCCTGCACGTTCACAAACCCAATGCCCATGCCACCCCAGTTTACCCGTATAACCGGACTCATGCCTCCTGCAGCCTGCGTTCCACCGGCAATATTCCACTGATATACCGAACCCGGCGTAGGTGGAACAACACGGTATTCGATGTTTCGGTTATTCGGACAAACAGACACAGGCCCTGTTAGTGGCGGCGTATTGGGAAATGATACAAACACAAAATGCGTATCGGGCACACTGCGGCATCCCTGGGCGTTCAGAAGGGTGAGCGACACCCAGCCTTTCCCTTGATTATTCCAGCGAACCGTAACATTTGCCAAGTTGGCACTGCCCAAAATATTACCTCCGGAAACCATCCATTCATAGGTTAAACCTGATACAGGTGTAGTATTGAAAACAGAAGTGCTATTCAGACAAATTGTATCAGCACCCGTTATGACCGGCTTAGCCGGTGAGGCAGCAAGGGATACATTAAGAGAACGCGGTCCTGCCTTGCAGCCAAATTTGCTGATTATGTACAAATCCAATTTTCCGGTGGAACCACTGCCCCAGTCAATTAAAACGGTGTTTTTGGTGGAATCGCCCTGAATAACACCGCCTGTAGCCCGCCACAGATAAATATTTCCGGCACCAGGCGCCGTAGTGGTATACCGCACGCCTTTGGCATTCTGACAAACCTGCACAGTACCTGTGGGCGTTTCTGTGGGGCTGAATGGCCTCACATAAATCAACACGTTTTCATTGATAAATTTTGAGGGACAACCGTTGTCGTATGTTTCAAAGGTTACCCTGTAGGGCTCAGTGCGGGCATGGTTACAATCGGTTTTCCAGCAAAATTTGGCCGTAGCGGTTTTCACCCCTGATGCCGGTGCCGGCGTTATGGTAGCTTTGGTGCCTGTAAATCCGTTTGAACCTGTGAAAACATCACTGTAGGCCTTAAGCGTAACCACATCCCGCAGGTCTGCATCGGTTGCTGTTACATCTTTACACAGTAAATCACCGGCTTCTACATACCAAGTGGTGTTACCTCCTTCATAACTAAGCCTCGGCTTATTGTTTGGCTTACAGTTAATGACCAAAATTTGCAAATCCTGCCTGATGGTAGAAATGGGGATTCCGTTTCTCCATTCGGTAACCTCAATGGCCACCGCGAATCGCCCCGTTGTGCGCGACAAATAGGTTGTAAGACCGTTAAATGCATCAATTTGCGCAATACCTCCGCTTCCAAATGGCGCAGTGGCACTGTATCCGCTTTTGTATTCCACCGTTGGAAAAGATGTCATAAAGCTGGGACAATTATCAAAAATAGGGGTGGATCCCGTAGCACCCTGCCAGGGTGTTACAAACCGATATGAAAGTGAGTCTCCATCGGGGTCTATGGTGCGGTTACGTATGGTGGTGGTATCGTTCACACACATAAATGGGATGGGCATATCCTGAAAAATCGGGGAACTGTTTTTCAGGGAAGAGGCTGGAATAAAGCCATAATAGGTCTGACCCTGGTATGGAGAACCCGAATTATCATCCCTGAGATTGTTTTGTGTATTCCGGCAGCAGCGCTCCCATTTAAGGTGATATCCGGTACTGTTATTGGGCAAAGTAACCGTAGTTTCGTAAAGACCCTGATCCAGACAGGCGCTTTTCACCTCCGGACAGGTGGTATTTCCCACCGGGTCAACCTTTTGGGATTTAATCAGGTCAACCGTTTTAGACAAATAAAAGGACCTGTTGGAATTATAAATGCAAAGGGTAATCTGCTTATCGAAAGGAACCTCATTGTCTGTGTTATCGTTTATACAATCCCTGTAAACATAAAGTGTAACGCGGTACTGAGAGCTGCTGCCGTTGGTACCGATGAAGCGATAGGTAAGATAGCCCCCCACAAGGTGCGTGGCAGAAAGCTGACAAACAGACAAGATTGTCAGTACCAAAACCCAAAGCCACTTAGCAGAAATCCTCACCTTTTTACTTTCTATACAAATATAGACAAGAATTGTGCCTATTTTGTTGTGTATGAATCATGGAAAATGACAATACGCTTATTTTTGTGGCATGTTTTACAAACCGGATTGTCTGCATTTTCTGGGTCACATCCCCTGCAAGCCCCATAAAACATCGGGTTTTCACTGTTCTGACTGTCCGGCATACACACAAATTGAAAAGCGGATTCTCATCATCAAACTGGGTGCAATTGGTGATGTAATCCGCACAACTCCCCTCATCACCCGCTACAAAGCCCTGTATCCAAATGCCAAATTTACCTGGATTACGCTCTCACCTGACATTTTGCCTGCCGGTGAAATTCATGAAATTCTGAAACTGAATACCGAAGCGGTTTTACAGGTGCAGCATACCGATTGGGATATCGCCATCAATCTTGATAAAGAGAAGGAAGCCGGTGCATTGCTAAAATCGGTGAATGCCCAAGAAAAATACGGCTATGTGCTGAAAGACGGAGCCATACAGCCGGTGAATGAATTGGCCAATCACAAATTCGAGACCGGACTTTTTGACGATGTGAGCAAAGCCAACACCAAAAACTACTGCACCGAGATTTTTGAACTGTGCGGCATGGAATATGGCGGAGAGCCCTATTTGCTGGATAACCACGCCGACAAGGGTTTTGTGTGGAATATTGACCGCAGCAAACCTGTAATTGGATTGAACACCGGTTGCGGTGACCGCTGGACCACACGCTTGTGGAGCATTGAAAAGTGGGTGAAACTGGCCAAAAACCTTCAAACACAGGGCTACCATGTATTGCTGTTAGGCGGGGCTCAGGAGCACGAGCGCAACTTGCAGATTCAGCAAGGATCAGGGGCTACCTACCTCGGCCATTTTTTATTGAAACAATTTATAAATTTGATTGACCAATGCGATTTGGTGGTAACTCAAGTTACCATGGGCATGCACCTTACGCTGGGATTGCGCAAAAAAATTGTGCTGATGAACAACATTTTCAATCCGCATGAGTTTGATTTGTTTGGCAAAGGTAAAATTGTGGCACCTGCCAAGACCTGCAAATGTTTTTACAAAGGAAGTTGTGTAGATGGCACCAGCTGCATGGAAACGCTGGAACCCTCGGTGGTATTGGATGCGGTGGCCGGGGTAATGGCTTTGTAAGGAACCCTTTCAGATTTCACTAAAAACCTTTATTTTTGCACCCTCATTTGGCGAGGTAGCTCAGCTGGTTAGAGCACAGGATTCATAACCCTGAGGTCGGCAGTTCGATCCTGCTCCTCGCTACAAAAAAGCCCTGTTATGGGGCTTTTTTATTTTTAAGTCACATTTGAATGTCAAATACGGGGATTATTTAAATTCTATTAGGAAATTGGCAAATTCTCTTCTAACCTCAACTGCCGGCTTGTTTTGCGACTGCCGTCATGGCTCCAGCCAGGAGGGCCAAAAACATACATAAACTTATTGCCCAAGCCTGGCGCCATTTTCACATCCTGCCACATTTGTTTCCATTCTTTAAATAGCACTTTGCCCGGATTGTAGGTATTGAGATTGGTGGTTAAACCATATTTAATTTTGTCGTATTTTTCGTCTTCCGGTTCAAAGGTGCCAAAAAGCTTGTCCCAAAGAATCAAAATCATGCCCATGTTTTTATCGAGGTAGCGCGGATTGCTGGCATGGTGCACCGCATGGTGGCTGGGGCTTACAAATAACCAGTCCCAAACCGGAATGCGGCGAATTAGTTCTGTATGAATAATGGAACCATACAACTGCTGAATGGCAAAAGCCAGCACGATATCGGCGGC
The DNA here is from genome assembly GCA_016872175.1 of Sphingomonadales bacterium. Classification (GTDB taxonomy): domain Bacteria; phylum Bacteroidota; class Bacteroidia; order NS11-12g; family UBA955; genus RGEC01. The sequence goes on from VHBA01000035.1 coordinate 22,260, forward strand.
TTCAAATCCCAGAAAACCAAGCGGCACAAAAAACAGAAAACGATACAGCGGCTCGAACACAGAACTGCGGAAACCTACGGTGATGTTGTATTTCTCGCTGCTATGGTGAACCGTATGCACCGCCCAAAAAAACCGTACCATATGGCTCATCCAATGTACAAACCAATACACAAGGTCGGTGAGAATGATGGCTGCGGTCCAATACATAAGACCATGCTCGCCCCAATTGAAGAGGCGGTTGGGAAATGACCAGCTCATGAAAAGCAGAAATGCCCCGCGCATAGCGGTATCCAGCAGGATATTCATGCCGGTCATGAGAAAATTATTTAAGGTATCTTTGGTGGTGTAAAGCTCCCTTTTCAGGTAAGTACTGGCTATAATTTCAGTGAGTATGGTAACCGCATAAACGGGCACCGAAATAATCACCATGGCCTGTTCCCACCAGTAGCTGTTCATTCTGTCGCAAATCTACATCAGTTCATCTATACATGGCTTTCATTTCGCAGTATTTTTGCAATAAATTCGTTTACCTGAAAATGAAAAATAAAATCCTGAAATACACCGGCATAACCATAGGAATTATTTTCTTGTTGCTGCTCATTCTTCCCTTTTTCCTAAAAGGACCGGCCCTGAAAGCCATTAAAAAAGCGGTGAACGAGCAGGTAAATGCTCAGGTTACTTTTGATGAAGATATCAGCCTGGGACTCATTCGCAACTTTCCGAATATATCGCTTGGCATAAACAACATTCGCATCATTGGCACTGACAGCTTTGCCGGCGATACCCTAGCCTATATCCCTGCTTTATCACTTACAATGAATCTGATGAGTGTGTTAGGTGACGGTCCCATAGAACTTCGTAAAATAGGATTGAAGGACCCCAGAATTTTCCTGCAGACATTGAAAAGCGGCCGTGCAAACTGGGACATTGCAAAAACAGATACTACCAAAAAAGCGGTAACCGATACCACCGGCAAGGGGTTTAAGCTATCGCTGAAATCCCTGAATATAGAAAATGCGTACCTGGATTACAACGACAGAAGCCTCGGTTTCCGTACCGTGCTCAGTGGGATGAACCACCAAAGTTCCGGCGATTTTACCCAAGATGCGTTTACCCTGAAAACCCATACCGAATCAGATGCAATGACACTGGAATATGGCGGCATGGCCTGGTTGCAGGACATTAAAACCAATATTGATGCGGAATTGGGCATGGACATGAAACAGATGAAATTCAGTTTTAAGGAAGCCAAAGCACGCCTGAATGAGCTGGATATTCAAAGTGATGGTTTTGTTGATCTGAATGATGAAGACATGGAAATGGACATTTCATTCAAGGCATTGCAAAACACCTTTAAAAACTTCCTGAGCATCGTGCCGGGCATGTACAGCAAAGATTTTGGCAAGATTGACGCTAAAGGCGAAATGGCTATTCAGGGCTCAATGAAAGGTAAAATGACCGATGACAAGATGCCTAAAACAGAAATGGCACTGCAGGTTATCAATGGTGCTTTTAGGTATCCTGATTTGCCCCAGGCCGCAGAAAACATTCAGGTTGATTTTGTTTTCTCAAATCCCGATGGTGTACCCGACAACAGCATTATAAACCTGAAAAAACTTCAGCTGAGCATGGCAGGTTCACCTTTCTCGGCAAGGTGCCTGCTGAAAACGCCCGTGAGCAACCCTTACATGGATGCAGAAGCCAAAGGTAAAATCAACCTGAACAATATTAAAAGCCTGCTTCCGTTGGAAAAAGGCACCGAACTTTCCGGACTCGTGGACGCAGATTTCTCCATCAAAGGCAGTTATAGCCAGATGGGAACGGCCCAAATGAAAGATTTACATGCAGGAGGACAGCTAACTATTAAAAATCTCATCTGGAAAACCGCAGCAGCAGCAACACAACTCAGCGATTTTGCTCTGCAATTTACACCACAGAGGATTTCTATGCCCGTGTGCATCGGCAATATGAACGTGAATGACTTTGATGTGAGCGGAACCCTAAACCAGCTGCCGGGTTATCTATTTAACAATGAAACCTTGCAAGGCACACTTACATTCAAAAGTAAAAATATCAACATCAACAGTTTGATGGCAGAATCAACAACGCCCGCCACCACAGCGGAGAGTGCCGAATTGCCTGTGATTGAAATCCCCGCCAACATGGATTTGCAGCTGGGTGCCCGTATTGAAAAACTGACCTATGAAAAATATGTCCTGACCGCTGTTTCCGGCAATATAGCCGCCAAAGAAGGCATCCTAAACCTGAACAACCTGAAAGCCAATATGTTGGGCGGACAAATTGTATTGAATGGCAAATATGACAGCCGAGATAGCAAGCATCCGCTATCAGAAATCAAAACTACAGCCACCGGATTTACGCCATCAACCACCTCGGCAAGTTTCCCGATGATTCAGAAATACGCGCCCATTTTCAGCAAGCTGGAAGGATTTTTTGATGCAGGTATTGAGGTAAAAACCTCCTTAGACAATAAAATGCAGCCTGATTACAAAGACCTGAACCTTACCGGAAAACTCTCACTGAGCCAGTCGGGTATTCAAAGCACGGAGTTTTTAAAGCAATTAGGCAAGCAATTAAATACGAGTGTACTGGACAGGCTGAACATCAAACCTCAGAAAGTCAATTTCCGCATACATGACGGGGCTTTTGAGCTACTGGACAGTCTGGTATTAAATCTCCCCGACGGCGGTATCATGAAGTTATCAGGCCAAACAAAACTGGACCAGACCATATCCTACGTTGGGTGGCTGAAAATACCCGCAAAAAATATAGGTGCGGGCAATGCGCTACTGCAGGAATGGAATATAAAATCCGGGCTAAACATGAAAAATCAGGAAGAAATTCCGGTTGATATTCGCATTGGAGGAACCATTACCAAACCCATGGTATCTGTTTCACTGAAAGGGTTTGCCAAATCGGTGAAAGAAGATTTGAAAGCAGCGGCAACTGAAGCCTTGGAGAAAAAACGGGCCGAAGCACTGAAACTTGCCAGAGAAATGGAAGATCTACTGAAAAGTGAAGCGGCTAAAAAAGCCTCGCAATTGCGCGATGAGGGTAAAAAACGTGCAGACCAACTTAATGGTGAAGGAAAACTGAGGGCAAACCAAATCAGGCAGGAAGGCGACAAGGCTGCTGAGAAAATCAATGCCGAAGCACAAAAGCAGGCCGCAGCGATTGAAGCCAAAGCCACCGATCCCTTGCAAAAAGCTGTTGCCAAAAAAGCCGCAGACAAACTGCGGGAAGAAGGCCGCAAAAAAGCCGAAGCTGCCCGTGGTGAGTTCAACCTAAGGGCAAAACAGGCAGAGGATGAAACCGCTAAAAAGGCCGCTCAGATTACTGCAGAAGCCAATAAAAACGCAGATAAAATAGAAAAAGAAGCTGCAGACAAAGCCGACCAACTTCTCAAAGAAGCAGAAGAAAAAAGCAAAATTGAGAAATAAATTCGGTTAGGATTTTTCGATGGCGCGCACACCGGCCAGGTATCCCGTACTCCAGGCTGCCTGAAAATTGAATCCGCCGGTAACACCGTCCATGTCTATGATTTCGCCGGCAAAGAAAAGTCCGGGGAATTTTCTGCACTCCAGGGTGTCTTTGTCAATCTCGGCAATGGAAACCCCGCCGGCTGTAACAAATTCTTCTTTAAACGTGGTTTTTCCTTTTACCACAAACGGACAGCGAATACAGTTTTCCAGCAAACGGTTTTTATCCTGTTTGGAAAGTTCGCGCACCACCGTATCTTCATTTACCCCCGAACGCTGCAACAGCAAGTTCCACAGGCGCGAAGGAAAACTAAAAGGATTGGTGTTGACTATCTTCTTGGCTGCATTCATAAGCAAATCTGATTCCCAGAGACTTCGGGCCTTCTCCTCTCCCATTCCTGTCCAGTCAACCATCACATTCACATTATAATTGGCAGCATGCAGCTCACGGGCCAGAAACGCTGATGCCTTTAAAACCGCCGGTCCGCTTAGCCCCCAGTGTGTAATAAGCACAGGACCCGAAAACCAGCCTTTTTCAGGACCGGAATCCATGCCGGTCACGCGCACCTTACATCCCGGAACACTATTACCCATAAGCGAGTGAAGCTCTTTATCGGGAATATTAAATGTGAACAAAGACGGAACAGGTTCCGTAACTTCTATACCATGATTGGCAATAAAATCAAACTGAGTGAGCTTTGGGAATCCACCACAGGCCAAAATCAGGGTTTTGGTGATGATAACACCGCCTTTTTCGGTAAGTACCCGAAATCCTTTTGGGGCAATGGGTTCAAATGCTTTGAGGCCGGTTCCTATCATGCATTCCACACCCAGTCGTTCTGCTTCGTTTAACAAGCAATCCACCACGGTGGCTGAATCATCAGTTACCGGAAACATACGGCCGTCTTCTTCGGTTTTCAGCGGAACGTCATGCCGTTCAAACCAGCGAATGGTATTGGTTACACCCCATTTACGCAATGCCCATTTCAGCAATCCGCGTCCACGGGGATAATGCTCCAGAATGGCTGTCAGATCGGGCTCGTTGTGTGTAACGT
>VHBA01000036.1 GCA_016872175.1 Sphingomonadales bacterium
GGGTTTCGTTGTATTTCTCAATAATGGGCAGGCTTGTCTTTTGCTTTAGTTTTTTAAAGGGCATGTTCAAAATACCCTGATGAATAGAAATGGATTTACCCGGTTCGGCCGAACATTGGTGGCGCAGGTATTTTCCGGCAGCAATGGTGTAGGTGGTTAGTCCTGCTGCTGACATGGCTTTTTGCACCGGTATGCCGATAAAAATATTCGTGGGTTTTGAGGCATCGGGGGTTTCTTTTAGAATAATATGGTAGCCACCAGTAATTACGGCTTTCTTTTCGCTGATTGTCTGCATAATTCCGGGGATTTTTTCCTTTAGTTGGGATGGTATTTCAGTATACAGGCAGCTCACTTCTTTGCCCATTAAATATGTATTTTTTAATTCTATTTTATCGGTTATGCTGTGCTCGTCTGCTTCAATTATATCGGGCTGATGGGTTTGTCTCTGAATACTATCCGTTTTTGCAGTTTTATTAGTGGAATCCTTTCCTGAATTATTTTCTGTGCTGGTGGAATTGCAGGCCCAAAAAGCCAAAATGAACGCAAGGCCAATAACTATTCTTTTCATTAAGTTACAAAATAAGCATGCCTGCTCCACACGGCAAAGTCATTTTTCAATGTGCAGATTCTGTGTAAAAGGCAGGTTTGCGGTTGCGCAATTATGGGTAACTTTGCCTTGTGAAATTTTTCGCTGAAATAGAAATCATGCCCAAAAAAGGATTGCTGGATCCTCAGGGCAAGGCGGTTACGCACAGCATGTCTTCCATAGGTCTCACGCAGGTTAGCGAGGTTCGTGTGGGTAAATTCATGACCATGGAAATGGAGGCTTCAGACGAAGCAGCGGCTTATGTTGCGGCTGAAACGGCCTGTAAAAAACTGCTCGCCAACCTCATTATGGAGAGCTACCACATTCGCGTAAAAGCGTTGTAATGATCGTTTATAACGTCACCTGCCATATTTCATCGGACATGGAAGCCGAGTGGCTTAACTGGATGCGTGCAGAACATCTGCCTGAGGTCATGGCCACAGGTTGTTTTCTGGAAGTGAAAATGATGCGACTGCTCACCCAGGCGGATGATGACGAAGGCATTAACATTGCTGTTCAGTACACGGCGCAAAGCATGGCTGATTATGATCGCTACCGCGACACCCATGCCCCGGCCCTGCAGGCTAAAACCCGCGATAAATATGGCGAGCGCGTCCTTGCCTACCGCAGTTTGCTTGAGGTGATTGGGTAGGGGCAGGCTGGTTTTTCAGTATAATTGTTTAATAATTTATTAGGAAAAGGTTTGGCCATCCTTCGACAGGCTTAGTATGATATGTGCCATTAAACCAATAAACAATTAAACCATTTCCCGTCCAATTACGGCAGCACTTTCACAGACAAAATCCGAATGTCCTTTACCGGCCTGTCGCCTTCGCCGGTTTCTGCTGTTTGTAATGCTTCCAGCACATCATAGCCTTTGGTAACAAACCCAAAAATGGTGTAATCCTGATCCAGAAAAGGCGAACCACCCCAGGTTGCATATATTTGTTTTACACGCTGGGGCATGCTCTGGTAGGCTTTTTCCACCATGGGTCCCACTTTCTTTTCCAGCTCGCTTTGCAAATCTTGCAATGCCAGCCTGTCCTGGCTTTGCATGGCTGTTTGGTATCGCATTTGGTATGAAATGTTTTCGGGATCCTGCATGAATTTCATAAAGGCTTTCTGACGGAGAACATCCTTCATGTCTGTGGTAGTTACAGCCTTTCCGCTAACGATGTAGAACTGACTGCCCGAGCTTTTTCTTTCCGGGTTCAATTCATCGCCTTGGCGGGCAGCGGCAAGTGCGCCTTTGAAATGGTATAGCGTGTCAGAAATTTCTGCATCCAGCGTATATCCGGGCCCACCCTGACCCAGCATGGTGCCGGGTTTTGCACCCTTGCTATCCGGATCGCCGCCCTGCACCATAAATTCCTTGATGATTCGGTGGAACAGCATCCCTTCGTAATAGCGGCTTTTAACCAGCTTCAGGAAATTATCGCGGTGTTTGGGCGCAGCACCAAACAAGGCCAGTTCTATCCTGCCCAAATCGGTAATCATTTCCACCCTGGTGTATTTAGCCATGGCTGCGGTATCCGGAGCCAGCGGCTTGAAGGTTTCTTCCAGCGCTTTGCGGGTGCTGTCTACCTGATCTGTTTTACTGTTTTTAGGCTGGCAGGCAGTTGCAGCAATCAGCACAACCGCAGCAATATGAAGTATGGCTTTCATAAGGTAAAAGTGATTATTTCTTCTTTTTCAAAATATTCAATAATGTGCTGTCTCAGTACATGTTCCTGCTCAATGAGCGTCAGGTTGGGCAATGGTTTCAGGTTTTCCCATACCGGCCATCCTTTGTTATCATGGCCATTCATTTGGTAGTATCCCGAATAGCTGAAAAGCTTGCAGTTGGCCATGTGCATGAGGTATGTCTTTTCTTCTTTTGTGAATTTTTTCTCCGGAAGTTCGCCGAGTTCGCGTATCCCAATCAGAAATAAAATGGCATTCAGATCCGGTTTTTTATCAAAGGTATTTTCAAAAAAAACCATGACCTGAGACCATTTCAGGCGTATTTCATCGTTGAGTGACAGTCCGCTTTCCACACTACAAATTTCGGGTATTTATCATCTAATGACGCATTTATTAGATAAGCTTTTGCAAATTCGTATTTTTGCCACAGCAATGAACGGACGTGATTTCTTAACTCAATTGATGAACCGGGGTCGGAAGATTACGGATATCTTCAATTTTAACCGCAGTAAAGCGGTAAAATGGCAGGAAACCACACTGAAAAAGATGCTGTACAAGGCCAGAGATACCGAATACGGCCAAAAATACGGCTTTGATGATATACTTATTTCCAAAAACCCGGTGGAAGAATACCGTCGCCGTGTTCCGTTGGTTACCTACAGTCAGATGCATGACCTGTGGCTGCGCCAGTATAATGGCGAGGCAGATATAACCTGGCCCGGGCAATGCACATATTTTGCCTTGAGCTCAGGAACAACGGAAGGCGCCAGTAAATACATTCCGGTTACCAACGAACAGCTGAAAGCCATGATCAGGGCTTCACGCCGCCAATTACTGGCCATGGCGCTTACGGATGTACCCAAGGATTTTCTTGCCAAGGATTATTTGATGCTGGGTGGTTGTACCGATTTAAATTTTAATGGAGTTAGCTACAGCGGCGATTTGAGCGGCATAACCATAGCAAATATCCCGAACTGGTTCGAAAGATTCAGCAGACCCGGTCCCGAAATAACAGCACTCAAAGACTGGGAAGAAAAGGTAAACAGAATTGTTGAGGAAGCACCCAAATGGGATATTGTAATGCTGGCAGGAGCTCCTTCGTGGATACGACTGCTGATAGAACGCATCATTAAGCGCTACAATGTCAATAATATTCACGAGATATGGCCCAATTTAAGCATTTATTGCTGGGGTGCGGTGGCTTTGGCGCCCTATAAGCATGCACTGGATTCAATGATGGGCAGGCCCATTGTTTACATGGAATCTTACCTGGCAAGTGAAGCGTATTTAGCTAACCAGACCAAGCCCAATGCATCCGGCATGCGGCTGGTATTCAGGAATAACACCTATTTTGAATTTGTTCCCTTTAATGAGGATAATTTTGACGCGGACAGCAACCTGAAACCAACAGCCACAGCCATTGGGCTGGAAGATGTATTGCCCGATACAGATTATGCCATCATTCTAACTACCTCGGCTGGTGCATGGCGCTACATGATTGGTGATACCATACGTTTTACCAACCCTGATTCCTGTGAAATTAAGATAACAGGAAGAACCAAGCAATTCCTTAGTATCACGGGTGAACACCTGAGTGTAGATAATATGATGGAGGGCCTCCGCAGAACGGCGGAAGATTTCCAAACCGATTTTACAGAATTTACCGTTAAGGGGCTTAAAGAAGGAAATTCCTTTGCCCATCACTGGTACCTGGCGAGCAACAGAACCGATTTAAATCCCGGGGATGTTAGGCAAAAGCTGGATCAGCACCTTCGCGACCTGAATGACGATTACCACACCGAGCGCAACCACGTGCTCACAGGCATGCAAATGAAAGTATTGCCCGAAGAAGTGTTTCTGGATTTTCTCGAAAAACACCTCAAACTGGGCGGACAAAGCAAGTTTCCGCGTGTTTTATCCGATAACCTTTATGAATTGTGGGTTGAACACGTGAATGCATATACCAATCAGCCTGCATCATGAATGTAACTGAACAGGATTCGCACCATAAGGACCTGCATACGCTGTCGTTTTCGGAGCTGCTGCAGGGAATAAACACGGAAGATTTGGGTGTAGCGCTGTCCGTTCAGGAAAAATTATACCAGATTACTGTGCTGTGTGAACTTGTGCATGACAGCATGCAAAAAGGCGGAAGGCTGTTTTACATGGGAGCCGGCACCAGCGGACGTTTGGGTATTGTGGATGCCAGCGAGTGTCCGCCCACCTATGGTGTGCCCCACGGCCTTGTTATCGGAATTATTGCAGGCGGAGATACTGCCATTCGAAAGGCAGTAGAGTTTGCCGAAGACGATACTAAGCAAGGGTTTCGAGATCTTGAGGAATATGCCGTAAATGAAAAAGACGTGGTGGTAGGCATTTCTGCCAGCGGCCGCACTCCGTATGTTTTGGGCGCCCTGAATACATGCCGTGAAAAAGGAATAGCAACCGGCTGCATCGTTTGCAATCCCGGTTCTGTGATAGCTGCAGCCTGCAATGCGCCGGTGGAAGTTGTTACCGGTCCGGAATTTGTGACCGGCAGCACACGCATGAAAGCGGGTACAGCCACCAAAATGGTGCTGAATATGATTACTACCTCGGTCATGATTCGGCTGGGGCATGTGGTGGGCAATAAAATGGTAGACATGCAGCTGAGCAATGATAAGCTTATAGAGCGCGGAACCCGCATGGTTATGCAATCTACAGGTTTGCCCGAAGCGGAAGCGAATGCACTGCTGCTGAAACATGGCAGCGTGCGCAAAGCCGTAGAAGCCGCTACCGCCTGATTTTGCCTAAATCCGGGCGGAAATCGTTATTTTTGTAACCTTTATGTCCCGTCCCGTAAGAGTTCGTTTTGCTCCCAGTCCAACCGGGCCTCTCCACATTGGTGGCGTGCGCACGGCATTATACAATTTTCTTTTTGCCCGCAAACACAGCGGCACCATGATTCTCAGGATAGAAGATACCGACCAGAATCGCTTCGTGCCCGGTGCAGAGGCTTATATAATTGAAGCCCTGAAATGGGTAGGGATTGAAATTGAAGAAGGGCCTGAGAACGGCGGTCCGCATGCGCCGTACCGCCAAAGCGAACGCAAAGGCATGTATGCGCAATACGCCTACGATCTGGTAGAACGCGGATTTGCCTACTATGCATTTGATACCGAAGAAGACCTGGAACAAATGCGCAAACGCCTCGAGGCAAGCCAGATGCAGCCTGCGTATGACAGCATCAGCCGCATGAGCATGAAAAACTCTCTTACCCTGCCGGCAGATGATGTTAAGGCAAGGATTGACAGCGGTGCGCCTTATGTAATTCGCATAAAGCTGCCCCGAAAAGAAGAGGTTCGGTTTCACGACAGCATACGTGGCTGGGTGACCGTAAACAGCGCGCAGCTGGATGACAAAGTATTGCTGAAAAGCGATGGCATGCCCACATACCACCTTGCCAATGTGGTGGATGATTACCTGATGGGAATAAGCCATGTGATTCGCGGTGAAGAATGGCTCCCCAGCGCTCCTTTGCACGTAATGTTGTATCGTTATCTGGGTTGGGAAGAAGTAATGCCTGTGTTTGCGCATTTACCATTGCTGCTTAAGCCTGAAGGCAACGGAAAACTCAGCAAACGCGATGGAGACCGCCTCGGTTTTCCTGTTTTCCCGCTTCAGTGGACCGATTCCAAAACCGGCGAGGTGAGCAGCGGGTACCGCGAAAGTGGCTATTTCCCCGATGCTGTTGCCAATATGCTGGCTTTGCTTGGATGGCATCCCAGCGATAACCGCGAGTTGTTTTCCATGGATGAACTGATAGAAGCCTTCAGCCTTGAAAAAGTGAGTAAAAGCGGCGCTAAGTTCGATGTGCAGAAAGCATACTGGTTCAATCAGCAGTATTTACAGCAAGAATCAACTGCTGAGGTTGCGGCTATGATTAAGCCACAAATGATGGCCACAGGGTATAATGCCAGTGATGCCTATCTGGAGCAGGTGGTGGTACTGATGCGGGAAAAAGTGCAGTTTGCAAAGGATATCATAACAGAGGGCACCTACTTCTTTGAAGAACCTGAAAACTATGATGCCGATGTGGTGGCAAAGAAGTGGAAGCCTGAAACGGGAGAGCATATCAACGGTATACGTCTGCAATTTGCAGAACTTTCCGAAACAGCATCGGCTGCCGAATACGAAAATTCATTTAAAACGTATTGTGAGGAGAAGGGTGTAAAGACCGGGGAGTTGCTGCAACCCCTGAGGCTCGCTGTTAGTGGCAAAGGCGCCGGCGCTCCTATATGGGAAACGATTGCATTAATAGGCAAACAAAATATTTTGCAACGGCTTGAAAATGCCGTAGGAAAAATTTCATTTTCAAAACCCTGATCAATCCGTTAATTTCGCCAAATATCTCTTTTCGAATAGAATAAAATAATGAAGAACTTTAAAATGATAAATCTGATTGGTGGCTGGGCCATGTTTGCCATAGCTCTGGTGGTTTACACGCTCACACTGGAGCCATCCGTTAGTTTGTGGGACTGTGGCGAATTTATCAGTGCCGCATATCGTTTGCAGGTGGTGCACCCTCCCGGAGCTCCCTTCTTTTTGATGATAGGACGCCTCTTTGCCTTGCTGGCCGATTCACCTGAAAAAGTTGGCTTCTGGGTAAATATGCTATCCGCTGTTTCAAGCGCAGGCTGCGTGATGTTTACATTCTGGATTACCACTCATTTTGCCGACCGGATTGTTGCAGCTGAAAGAGAAAACCGCAATTTGCTCATAATTGGTGCGGGTGTTGTAGCAGCCCTCACGAACACCTTTATCGATAGCTTTTGGTTTAGTGCCGTTGAAGCAGAAGTATATGCGTTGAGCTCTTTCTTTACCGCACTCACTTTCTGGGCTATATTGCGTTGGGACAAACAGGCCGATAGTCCTTCAGCCGATCGCTGGCTGGTGTTTATCGGTTTTGTTACAGGACTTGCTCTGGGCACACACATGCTGAACCTGCTGGTAATTCCGGCAGTTTGTCTGGCCTACTATTTCCGAAGATTCCAAACTACGGCAAAAGGGGTAATGCTGGCATTTGGTGCCGCTATTCTGGCGCTGGGTTTTGTTATGAAAGTGATTTACCCCGGAATTCCCTGGCTGATTTCACGCACTGATAAACTGTTTGTGAATGATTTTGGATTGCCTTTCTACAGTGGTGCCATTTTTTCGGTTATTGCCATTTTTGTGGCACTTGCCGTTTTGCTTTGGTACACCCATAAAAAGGGTTTAAAAAACTGGAATACGCTTCTGCTTAGTATTACGTTTATTATCGTTGGTTATTCTTCTTATGCCATGGTAATTATCCGTTCAATGGCCAATACTGCCATTGATATGAATAACCCTGAAGACCCCTATAAGTTCTATGGTTACATTACCCGTGAGCAATACGGTGATCGCCCGCTGGTGAAAGGCCCGTTCTTCAATGCACCACAGGTTGATTATGAAACCACCCACAAGAAATATTTTAAAGGGGAATCCAAATATGAAGAAGGTGGAGAGAATTATGAACCCATTTATGATGATGAGTTTACAACGCTTTTCCCCCGCATGGGTAAAAGCAACAAACCTGCCGATGCCAAAGGTTTCCGCGAATGGGGAGGAATGGGCGATGTGCAGTCAAGCATAGAAGATTTAAGAGGAAAAGGTAAGCTGACACCCCAGGAACAACAGGATTTGCAGTATCTGGAATACGAAATTCCTACGATGGGTAATAACCTGCAGTTCTTTTTCAAGTATCAGATTGGCCACATGTACATCCGCTATTTTATGTGGAATTTTGTGGGCCGATTTAATGACCAGCAGGCCGTAACAGGCAACACCCGCTTCGACGGTAACTGGTTTTCAGGTATAGGCCCCATAGATCGTTTTGTTGTAGGTCCCAAGAAAGATCTGCCCGATTACTATCAGCATCAGAAAGCCAGAAATGCCTATTATTTCCTTCCATTGTTGCTGGGAATACTGGGTTTGCTCGCACACTACAGTGCAAGAAGAAAAGACTTTTGGCTCGTAATGACTTTATTCCTGTTTACCGGTGTGCTTATCAACGTATACATGAACCAGCCTCCCTACGAGCCCCGTGAGCGTGATTATTCGCTGGTGGGTTCATTCCAGACATTCTGTATCTGGGTAGGTCTGGGTGTGATTGCGGTGGCCGATTTGCTGAATAAGTATCTGAATAAGAATGCCGCGATCGTTTCAGCGGCTGCTTGCACTTTGCTGGTGCCGGTAAATATGGCTTACCAAAACTGGGACGATCATGACCGCAGTAGCCGCTACATAGGCATTGATATGGCGAAAAACTTCCTCAATCAGCTGGAGCCCAATGCCATATTATTCTGTAATGGCGATAATGACACCTATCCATTGTGGTATGCACAGAACGTGGAAGGTATTCGCACGGATGTGCGGATTATCAACCAAAGTTTATTGCCCACCGAGTGGTATAGTTCCGTGTTGCTGGACAAGGTTTATGATTCTGAACCGCTGCCATTGACCGTAACCAAGCGCGATCTGCAAACAGGCAGTTTCGAATACGGTGTGGAGATAGACCGCGGCATTACCGGACAAAAATCGCTGAGAGCAATGATAGATGAGCTTTTGAATGCCAACCGCAACGAAGGTTCTGAGGGTGTGAAACTAAAAGGGTTCTCTGCCTATCTGCCCGTTGACAAGGCCGCTGTAATCAAAGCCGGTGTGGTAAGTTCAAAAGACCAGGGCCAGATTGCCGATACACTGAAATTCAATATTGGTGGTAATTACATTACCAAAGGCGATATTGTGGTCTATGATTTAATAGCCACCAATGCAGCTCAGGGATGGAAACGACCAATCTATTTTACTTCAGTAAGCGGTTATGATTTCAATTACCTGAACAGCTTCTTGCAACTTGAAGGACTCGTATACCGATTTGTGCCCATCAACGGTGGTGCAGACGGTGGTCAGCCACGTAAAATCAATGATTATAAAACGTACCAGAATCTGGTGCATAAATACGGCTATTATGGAATGAAGGAGAAAAAGAACTTCCACCTGGATGACAAGGCAGCCTATGTGCCCGGCGATTTACAGCAAATGGCTTTGATACTGGCTAAATATTACTACAGCGAGGTAGATAATTACAGGGGTTATATGAAGGCCAAGGATAGCTTGAAAATAACCACACCGCCTCCCGGATTTAAGGATGTGGCAACCTTTGAAAAGGTAATGGGAGACAGCGTTGAATTATACCGTAAGCGTGGCATCGAAGTAATTAATAAAATGCTTACCGAAATGCCAGAGAACATTTGCCCAATAAGGCGTGATATTAAAACAGAAATGGCCATTACCCTTATATACCTGGGAGATACAAAAGGTGGCAAAAAGCTATTGAACAAAGCAATGGAAGAGTGTGTTCAGTATGCGAAATACTTCAGCCGCTGGGATGATGAAGGCTGGGCACAACGCGAAATTGGCAATAGCCAGTACTTAATTCAGCAGTCGGCTATGTTTGCCGGACAGCAAGGCATGAAAGACCTTGAAACCAAGTATAAGAATATGCTGCAAAGCATACCGCAACCATAATAATTGTTTCAAAAAACCCCGCGAAGGCGGGGTTTTTTATGCGTTAATACATGAAAAAGGGAAATTTTATTTACGGCATTCACCCGGTGGAAGAGGCTATCCGTTCGGGGCAAACCATAGACAAGGTATGGGTGCAGGAAGGCACAGTTAGCCCTGCATTAAGGGAAGTTTTGGGGCTGTTGCGCGACCATAAAATTTTTTGGAAGCAGGTGCCCGCCGAGCGCCTCAACCGTATGATAAATGGCAACCACCAGGGCATCATAGCGGCACTGTCAGCAGTTGATTTTGCCACCATAGATCAGGTTGTAGCCATGGCGTATGAAAAGGGCGTAGATCCTTTTCTGATTGTGCTGGACGGTGTTACCGATGTGCGTAATTTCGGTGCCATTGCCCGCAGTGCCTACTGTGCAGGGGCGCATGGTATTGTGGTGCCGGAAAAAGGCGGTGCGGCCATCAATGCTGATGCCGTGAAAACCTCAGCGGGTGCGCTGATGCATATTCCCGTGTGCCGGGTGCAAAGCCTGTATCATGGACTAAAGCTTATTAAAAACAGCGGTCTGATGCTGGCCGGTGCTACCGAAAAAGCGGGTGATTCATTGCATGAAGCCACACTAACCGGCCCGGTGGCCTTGATTCTAGGCGATGAAGAAAAAGGACTGGGCACGGATACCCGCAAACTTTGCGATGTGCAGTTTCGCATTCCCATGATGAAAGAAGGCGTGGGTTCGCTGAATGTGTCTGTGGCCGCCGGGATTGCGCTGTATGAGGTAGTGCGGCAGCGCGGGCTGAACAATTAACGTGTAATCAGTACCTTCTGAGAATGCCTGTAGCCCGGGCTTTCCAGCAGCAGTTCGTAAATGCCTGCAGGGAGATCTGCAGTGGCAATACGTCCGGTTTTGCCGGCCATGGCCGATGTTTTCAGTTTTCTGCCGGTGACATCAAACAGGGTCATGGTGCCTGTGTATTCTGTTTGTAATGCAAAAGAAACCAGGATTTCCGAACCGGCTGCATCTGTTTTGATAACCGGTTTTTCTGCAGCAGATAGCTGTGCATGGCAGATTTCACTATACTGCACATCGCCATTGTTTTCTGCGTATTTGATGCGGTAAAAATTCAGCGTTAAAGGCGCTGCATCCACAAATTGATAGGTGGTTGATGTGAATGATGGTCCGGTCGGTATTTTTGTTCCCAGAGCCTGCCAAACGCGACCTTCGGCCGATCTTTCGATGGTATAGATGCCGGTAGCGGGCTCTTCGCTTACACCCCAGCTCAGTTGTACTTTACCATTGTGGGGTTTGCAGTGGTTAAACAGCCAGTGCACGGGCATGGCAGAAAGTTCGCCGCCGGTGAAGTCGCTAAAGGAGGTAGCATTGCTGAATGTCAAGATATTGTTTGTTACATCCGCAGCGCTCCCTAATGTCCAGGTAGTGCCGCTATATTTACCCGCATAGATATTGGATTCGGTTCCTGCCACATCCGATTGCTGGTAGGTGTAACTCACATTACAATTAAAACTGCTGATTCCGGATTGGGTAACCTCCCAGTAGCGGTTTATGTATGAAGTAGCGGCCGTATTGCTCGGGTGCTTGCCTGTTGCAACCTTTACAGATGCGGTAGCAGTACTGAAGGTTCCTGATGTAAAATCAAGTGTAATGGGTGAATATGCGGAATTACCAACGGGGAAAACCAACTGTGAAGCAGCAGCAACAGAACGAATTACTTTGCCGGTGCCTCCTGTGTTTAAGTATGCAGTGGTGCTGCCACCTGAAACACTTCCGGATATGGTCAGGTTATTGTTGCCCAATGTGAGTATACCGGATGTCATGGTGAGGTTGCCGGCAATGGTTCTGGCTGTATCGAGGGTAACTGTAATGCCGGAGCCATTAACGATAATGTCGGTGGGACCATTGGTGGCAGGCCAAACATCGTCGCCAATGGTAACTGAACCGGTAAATTCCAGGTCTGCATTGGGCCCATAGGCGATTTTACCTGTGGAGTTCAGGTTTATGGTTACCCCACTGCTGATGCTGAGTTTGCCATTCACCGTGAGGGTTTTACCGGCATCTATCGTTATGGTTCCTGATGTGGCCGTGAGGTCATCAATAGTCTGGTTGTGAGAAACCAACAGCGTACCACCGCTCACGGTAATATCGTTTGCAGAAGGAATGCATCCACCGCTAGCATTGATATGCAAGGTGCCTGCAGAAACGGTGGTTAAGCCGCTGTAGGTATTAACCCCCGCAAGGGCCAGGGTACCGGCACCACTTTTGGTGATGCCAAAACTTCCACCTATGGCGCCGCCCAGCGATAGTGTACTGGCAGATACCGTGATGGTGGGGGTAGCAGTTAACGTGATACCGCCTGAAGTTTGGGTGAGGGTGTTGGTTCCTGTAAATGTGAAATCACCACCAATAGATAGGGCATTGGTTATACTTCTGGCGGCGTCTACATTGATTGTGCCGCCGGAAAGGGTAAATGTGCCTGTTCCTAAAGCGCTGTTGTGGTTGAGGTTTAGGGTACCGGCTGTTAGCGTTACCCCAGAAGTTGTTGAAGCAACAGGTATGGTAAGGGTGCCACCATTGATGGTTGTAGCGCCTGTGTAGCTTTGGGTTCCATATAAGGATAGATGTGAGTTGCCACTTCCTGCCATGGTTAGTCCACCTGCACCGGATATGCTATTCTGATATATGATTCCTTTATCAGCACCGTTTACAGTAAGTGTGGCACCGGTTCCTATGGAAATGACCCCGCCGTTGTTATTGCCGGTTTCCTGTACGCTGGCCACCGAGCTGTTTGTATTCACATTAAGCGTTGCACCTGATGAAATAAACACATCAGAGCCGGTACCCAGACTGCCGCCACTTGCCACGGTAACGGAACCTTCCACAATGCGGGTATCACCAGTGTAGGAATTGGCCCCGGAAAGGGTCAAAGTACCGGTATTGTCTTTGTAAAGAGAAGTAGTTGTCCCATTCTGGTCAGCACCGCTGCCGCTCAGGATGCTGCTTATGTATGCGTTTTTGGTATTGGCCACGCCCATATAAAGCACATTGGAACCGCCTGATATATTACCTGCAAGGGTAACATCGCCTTGTGTTACATTGATGCGGGATCCGGAACCGAGGGTAACCACACCTGCAAAGGTTGCATTAGAGGCACTGGAGTTTAAAAGCGCACCTCCGCTGGAAATGCCATCACCGTTTAAGGTAAGGGCTTCTGTAGCTGCTGAGGTTAAGGACTGTCCGTTTAAATCCAGCACTGCCCCTGCTGAAACGGTTGTTCCCGCGGCTGTTGTACCTAATGGACCGGTGGACGATAAGGTAGAGCTGCTGCCCAGTCGTAGAGTTCCTGCAGTTATAAGCGTATTTCCAGTATAAGTATTTGCACCGCCTATTACAAGTGTTCCACCTGCAATTTTATTCAATTGATGTGTGCCTGAACCCGCAATTATCCCGTTATAGGTGAGGGTAGATCCACCAAAAACATCTATTGTACTGTTGTTATGATTAATAGTCATGCCCCTGTTGGCATCTAAGGTCATGCTGCTACTGATGCCCAAAGAACCATTACCAATAGTAAGGGAACCTGCGGTAACTGAGCCCGGGCTTGTTCCCAAAGCATTATCGCTGCCAATTATCAGTAAACCCTCACTTATTGTTGTGCTGCCCGAGTAGGTATTTGAAGCAGATAATGTAAGATTATAGTTTCCCGTTTTTGTAAGGGATGCTGACCCTGTTAATATTCTTGGTTCAGTCAGGTCAGCTCCTATTACGTATGGATTATTTGCTTTAGAAAATGTGAATTTATTAAAATAAATATTTCGCTCACCATCGTTGGAATTTTGGCTACCACAATATATATTAATGTTGTCAATATCAGCAGAGGAATTTATTGTTGTTGTGTAATCACTTCCACCACTTCTGGAAGTCATTGTAAATGAGTATTGAGAAGAACTGGTTCTGGTTAAAGTCACCAACATAGGGGTGGTTCCATAGTTAGTGTTAGCATTGCCGTTGGTTGTGGTTATAGTCGATGATGAACCAGTGTTGTCCACATTAAATATGACTGAAACTCCTGCTCTTAGGTCAAAACCCTTGCTGCCAGACCCACCACAATCCCAATTCATGCTCCAGTAAAAAGAAAATACATCCCCAACTTGCATGCCAATATTTGAACCAGATCGGCCAAAATAACGCACCGCATGAAGATAGTGTCCAGAATGACCGTAGATTCCAAAAGCAGTTGACCCTATTCCTGTTGTTCCCATTCCATTGTTGGATGGATTTCCAATGAATGAACCAGCATTAGAGCCTCCAGAAGTTATTGTCCAGGCATTAAAACCTGTACCAAAATTAGTTGAGTTGCTCCAAGATCCACCATAATTGCTTGCTTCATCGCTGAATGAGAACTGTGCTTTTAAGTTACTTGAATAAGATACTTGTAAAAAGATGACTGCTATTAGTTTAATATGTGCAGATAGCTTTTTATTGGAGGAAAATAACATAATGAAGTAATGATTAATTATTAACTTTTTTGAGTTACTTAGTGTAAACTTAACACACTAAAAATCACAATTCCAAATTTTTTTGTATAAAAATTTGAAGAAAAATAATAGTCAGGTTATTTTTAGGCAATAAAAACACTGCCAAGAATGAGCAGGGATAGGGTTTTGGGCGGTTTATTCCGTCTTGGCGAACCGCAGGTTCCATTCCCGCCCGGCAGAAATAATTTTTAAGGCATAGATGCCTTCGGGTAAATCTTTCACAGCAATTTTTTGGGAATTGTCCGGTTTACCTGCTACTACCAACATGCCGCTTGCATTAAAAATCCTGTAATTAGTGATTTTTATATTTCCCAAACCGGTAATCTGCAGCATATCTGCACAGGGGTTGGGATAAATGCCCGGAGCCGGTTGCAGGGTGTTTTCTACCTTACAAACCTCACTGTAGCTGTATTTGCCATCCCGGTCGGTTTGTTTGATGCGGTAATAAACAACTCCATCTGCGGGTGCAGGGTCTTCAAATTTATAATGTCTGGAGGTCTGGCTGAATCCGGCTGCGGTTACCATTCCAATTTTTTCAAAAACCTCACCACCGTTGCTTCTTTCAATCTCAAAGGCAGCGGTATTTTGCTCCATGGCGGTGCTCCAGTTCAGTTCCACGCTTCCATGGACTGTGTTGTTGCAACCAAAAGACTGCCAGGTAAGCGGCAAGGGCACCACGGGGTCGCCGCCAATTACAAAAGGAGAAAAGGTGCCTGTATAGCCTGTTTGCTCAAGAATATAAGATGCCGAGCCGGACACGCTGCCCGCACCCAGGGCTATTTCCCAGGCACTGGTGCCGGTGTTGTAATGGTTAAGGGTAGCAGGGTTCAACGTGCCAATAATTTCAGAAGAACGGTACATAAACTTCATATCTACGCCGCCACCAATATTGGGGTTGCTTTTGGTGATATCCCATGTACGGAAAACAAGGTCTTTGTTAAAGAGTGTACCCGTGAGGCCCCCTCGCCATGCCGAATCATATACGATTATCGTGAACACATCCGCCCCCGTACCATTATTGTTTTTGATATACAACTGATTATAGCTGGAACGGCCCACATGAAAAGTAAAATTGGAGCCATTGCTGATGCTGGATTTATAAACACCTGTACCGTTGGTTCTTACATAGGAACTGGCAGAGCCGCCGGAAACATTGGACAGCTGATCATGTTCCAGGGTGTAGTTTCCTAAATTTATAATACCATTGGAAAGGGTAAGCTGATTGTCCACAAACAAATTTGAGCGCAGCGTAATGCCTCCGCTTCCATTCATGATAAGGGTTTCTACATCGGCATTGACGAAAGTATTTGCGGGGACGGAAACATGGGATGTATTGGTGAATTCAAATGTGGCGGTGGTGCCGTCTATGGTTCCGGAAGTTCGGGTAATGGAACTGCCGCCATAGGTAAAGGACTTGTTGAATAAATCGAAAATCCCGGAGGTGAGGGTCAGGTTGCCATTGATGGTGCGGTTGTCGTGCAGTTTTACCGTAGCGGTGCCGCTGCTGCAGTTTATAATTAGGTTTTTAGGCCCATTGGTAGTGGGCCAGCAGGCATTGTAGGTTGTAAGTCCTGATGTAAATTCCAGGGTGCCGTTGCTGCCAAAAGCCAGCGTGCCGCTGATGGTAAGGGTTACTGACGAATTGATGCTGAGTTTGCCGTTGATGGTAAGGGTTTTACCTGTTGCCACCATGAGTGTACCTCCGGTCATAACAATATTATCTACCACATCGGTACCCTGAAAATCAAGAATCCCTGTTCCTGAAACAGAAAAATCCGCATTGTCATCAATGAGGTTGTCATTGTAAAACTCTATTTCACCCCCGGTAACATCGTAATTGAGAGAACTCATAACACCGCTGGTGCCAAGGGTTCCGCCTGCTATGGTGGTATTGCCGGTGTAGGTTTGGGCATTGTAAAGGGCCATTTTGGTAGTGCCGGATCCATTCATGGTGAGGTTTCCCGCACCGGAAATGGAACTTTGGTAGATGGTGCCTTTATTCGCTCCGTTAATGGTAAGGGTAACCCCGGATGCAATGCTTGCTGTGCCATAATTGCTTACGCCTGTTTCCTGCAAGGAAGCCACGCTGGTATTGGCATTGACTGTAAGCGAAGCGCCATTGGAAACAAACACATCAGAGCCACTACCCAGAGAGCCGTTGGTACTTACAGTAATATTACCTGCGGCAATGCGAGTATCGCCGGTATAACTGTTGATTGCATTAAGGGTTAGGGTGGAAGAGCCGTCTTTATACAAGGAGGTAGTGGTGCCGTTATTGGTGGCACCGGCCCCGCTTATAATACCGGAAATGGTAGAATTCTGGGTTCCGCCAAAAAACAGCACATTGCTGCCACCACTTATGTTTCCTGCCAGGGTAATGCTGCCGGTCCCGGCCGTAACGCGGCTATCTGCGCCCAATGTTATGGTTCCGTTCCAAGTGGCACCTGAACTGCTGCTGTTTATCAGTGCACCGCCGCTGCTAATTCCCAGGCCGTTGAGGGTCAGGGATTCACTGTTGGCAAGGGTTACGCCGTAGAGGTCTAAGACACCTCCCGAGCTTACCGTGGTGCCGGCGGCGGTTGTGCCCAG
Organism: Sphingomonadales bacterium; assembly: GCA_016872175.1. Taxonomy (GTDB): domain Bacteria; phylum Bacteroidota; class Bacteroidia; order NS11-12g; family UBA955; genus RGEC01. Next base: position 16,989 of record VHBA01000036.1, read on the forward strand.
CGGTCCGTCGGGGGATGATCCTGACGAATTGAGACGCAGCGTGGCATTGGCATTCACGGTAGTGGCGCCGGTATAGGTATTATTCTGGCTTAGGATAACGGCTGTGCCCGAGTTTCCGCCTATGTTAACTGCATTGGATTGTGAAGTGGAGGCAGAGGCGCTTTGCAGCCCATTGGTAACTTTGCCGGGGGTGAACGTGCCGGAGCTCATGAAATACCCCAGATCCACATTGCCTGAGGCGTTGTGCGTGAAAGTCTGTTTCCAGTATATATCGGCATTGGCAGATCCGTTCCAGTCATCTTCCAGGTAAAGCACAAAATGGCTGATGTTGGCACCTGCGCTGCCGTTCATGGTGAGGTTGTTTTCCCGGGAATGAAAAGAGCCGTCCACCCAGAGTTCCACATTACAATTGGTTTCGGAAAGAATATGAATGCGGAACTGATAATCCTTGCGGGTAGAACTTACATTGTAGTTGAGCGTGGAGTTTCCCCCGCTGTGGTTTACATACCAGGATGATGTGACATCATCGCACTGAATGTATAGCCGCGTATTGCTGTGCCTGTCGCCCCAGGTGCTTGTGGAAGGGCTCGCATTGAGTGATAATCCCATAGATCCTAAGGCAGAAGTAGCCGAAACGGTTATGGTAACAACATCGCCGGGCTGCAGGTTGCGGTCGCTACCTGTATTGTCGCCTGCGGTTTTGAATTTGCGCCAGGCCACTACCTGTTTGGAACCTGAACTGTTCGCCCACATGCCAAGTTCTGTTCCACCTGCATTGGAGTATGCACCGCCTCCGCTGGTATAAGTTGTGTAATAGGAGGTATTGCCCAAGGTGTAGGTAACCTGCGCAACGATGGGTGACGAAAAGCCCAAAATAGCCAGCACACAGCTTATGAAAGCATAATAAAGTGATTTCAATCTTAGATTAATACATACAGCTAAGTGCATGACGTGTAGGCCTTTTGGCAAGTTAGTGTAAAATTAACACTATTTGCCCCTAAAAACAACTTTTTTGTATCAAAAGCGGAATGTAATTCCGCCCATAAAGGTTCTTCCTGCCTGTGGATATAGGAATATTTCCTGGGTAATATCGGGAGTTCCGTAAGTGTACATGAATGTATATCCATTCGATGAATAGAAAGTATTAAAAACATTTAGTATTTGAAATTGGACATCCATGCAGGCACCTGATTTTAAGGTATAACTTTTTTTCAGCCAAAGTTCAGCAAAATGATAGGGATTCAGGCTGCGGTATTTGTCGCCGGTATTGTCGAGGTATTGACGGCTCACATATTTGTGCAGGTAGCGAATGCTTGTGTTTTCTCCAATATTGAATTCCAGCCATACCGCTGCGGTGGTGGCGGGTGACATAGCGATAGGCACATTATTGAATACACTATCATGCTGCAGGTAAGTAAAATAGTCGGGAATCACATTGACCATGCGTTCAATCCTGTTTTGGCTCAGTGATAAATTACCACCGGTTTTGAATTTTGAAGTTATTTTTTGTTCAAATCCTGCTTCAATACCACGGCGGAAACTCCTTTCCGCATTGCGTCTCAGCGGTGTACCAACATCATTTACCTCACCGGTTAATACCAGCTGGTTTTTGTAGTTCATGTAGTAAACATTAACGAACAATGAACCGGTTTGCCATTTATTACTCCAGCCAAATTCCCAGTCAGTAAGCTTTTCGGGCTTGGGTACATCACCATTTTTATGGTCGGTGAAATCACTGCGTGAAGGTTCTTTGTTGGCCATGCTTACGCTGCCGTAAAGACTTTGGTTGTTGTGCTGGTAAATCATTCCGGCCTTGGGGTTGAAAAACCCGAAATCAGCGGTGAAATCTATTTCTCTGAGGTCGTTATCTGTGCCGGCTCCTGTATGGTAAACCTTTCTGTATTGCAGGTCAATCCATGTATTCAGGTTTGGCGACCATTTACGGGTATTTTTAACGAAAACAGAGGCGTCCGTTTTATATCCAGTACCATTGTAGTAGGCTTGATCGGGGAATGCTTGTGGTGCCTGAGAAGCCCACACGATGCGGCCGTAGTGTTTGCCATTATATTCATTATAACCCAATCCGATTATCCAATCTGATTTTTCAGTATTGTGGTTCCAGCTAACATTGCTTCCTATCAAGTGATTATTCAGCCAGCGACGGCGCACCATATCACTGCGTGTAAGGGTGTCGTTGCCAATGATGGTGGGCGGAATCTGGTAATTGGCTAGTTTGTCTTGATGGCGGAATTGTTCAAAAAATCCAAGACCACGGGTGTAGTAAAAGGTTGCGTTGAGGTTGCTGTTTTCACCTGTTTTTGTGGTAAAATACAGGTGATGGTGGTTTTGGGTATAATCGTCTATTTCTTTGGGATAGGTATAATAATTATAGGTTCTGGGGTTGGAGCCAAACAAATTTACAGAATCTGCTGCCGATTTATAGGTAACGCCCAGATTTCGGTAATAGTGGTTCAGCAAATCGGATTCGGAGCCCTGCAGTTTTTCCTTGGGCACACCCCACCAGGCCTGATAGGTTTGTTCTTTGCCACCAAACGACATCCATTTCACCGACCCGTTTTTCCACTGATAACCTAGTGCGGTCATGTAGGAGCGGAGTTTGCTCGAGGCCCTGTCCACAAATCCGTCGCTGTTAATGGACGACAAACGGAAATCGGCGGTCCAGTGCTTGTTTATCAATCCCGTTCCACCTGAAATTGAATTTCTAAGCGTGCCAAAGCTGCCTGCTGTATTGGAAAACATCAGGTACGGATTGTTTGAGCTGAATGTTTGCATATTTACGGTAGCACCGAATGCTCCGGCTCCGTGGGTGCTGGTACCGGCACCCCGCTGAAGTTGAACACTTGAGAGTCCGGTGGCCATATCGGGCATGTTTACCCAAAAGGTTCCGTGGCTTTCCGCATCGTTAATGGGTACACCATTGATGGTAACGTTGGTGCGCGAAGCATCGCTTCCACGAACACGTATGCCGGTATAGCCCACGCCGGCTCCTGCATCGGTGGTCACAGTCACGCCGGGCTGAAACTGCAGCAATACGGGCAGGTCACGGCCGGTGTTTTGTATTTGAATTTCCTTGCGGGAAACAGTGGTTTGTGTGATTGGTGTCCCAGAATTTGCACGGGTGGCAGAAACCATAATTTCCTCGATGCTTTTTAAGTGGGAACCGGAATCTGGTCCACCTTTTAATGGTTTAAAATCAACCTGACCCGATGCCTGAATGATCGAGTAAATGGATGCTGCGAATAAAGCTAGTTTTTTCATGGATGCTAATGGTTTTGCATCCGGGACGCCCTGATAAAGGCGACACATTTCCCTGCGCAGGCATTATCCTGATCAGGTGATACGGGTATGGTCTCAGCGTTTCCTTTGGGAAAGCACCCCGAATGCGGTTACAAAGGTAGTAAAATAGAAATAGACTGTGGCTACAGAAAAAATCTTCAGGCGTTGATGAAACCTTTTTGAATGAGCATTTTAGCAATTTGAACGGCATTGGTGGCGGCACCTTTGCGCAGGTTGTCGCTCACAACCCACATATCCAGGGTGTTCGCGCGGCTTTCATCCCGACGCAGTCTGCCCACAAAAACATCGTCTTTGTCGTGGCTCCAGATGGGCATGGGGTATATGTTGTTTTGCACATCATCCTGCAAAACCACACCGGGGGCTTTGCTTAGCAGAGCACGCAATTCGGCAAGGTCAAAATCCCTATCCAATTCCACGTTGATACTTTCGCTGTGTCCGCCGGTAGTGGGAACCCGAACGGTGGTGGCTGTTACTGCCATATCAGGGACTTCCATGATTTTGCGGGTTTCCAGTATCATCTTCATTTCCTCTTTGGTATAGCCGTTTTCGAGAAAAACATCAATGTGAGGAAGAATATTGCGGTCTATAGGGTGCGGGTATACAGGATTTACAGGTCTGCCTTCTCGTTCGGCATTCATTTGTTCTACCGCTTTTTGCCCGGTACCGGTTACACTTTGGTAGGTGCTTACCACAATCCGTTTGATTCCATAGCGGTCGTGCAGGGGTTTAAGGGCCACCAGCATTTGGATGGTGCTGCAGTTGGGGTTGGCAATAATATGGCTGCCTGCCTGCAAAGCATGTGCATTTACTTCCGGAATCACAAGCGGAATGTCTTTTTCCATGCGCCATGCACTGCTGTTATCTACTACGTAGGTGCCTTTAGCTGCAAATTGCGGAGCAAATTCTTTGCTCACAGAACCACCTGCGCTGAAAAGTGCCAGGTCGGGTGCTCTATCAATGGCGGTTTGCATGGAAACCACTTTCCAGGTTTTATTGTTAAACAGAATGTCCTTCCCCACACTGTTTTCGGAAGCAACGGGTATAAGTTCTGAAACGGGAAAATTCCGTTCAGCCATCACCTGCAACATTTTAGAGCCTACCAGCCCAGTGACTCCAACGACGGCTACTTTCACGATTTATTTAACTTCTTCAGCCTCAATGATAACCTTGGGCTCTGCAACCTGCTGGTTGTTTAGCGGATCAGGAATCGGAGATTTGGCTGCAGTATCACCGGGTTTTGGTCTGTATTGATTTTCGAGTTTTTCAAAATCGGCTTCCTGATGTTTTTCATCAACACTGTCCTGCTCTTTCTTTTCTTCTTCGGAATAGGCTCCTTCACCTGAACATGAAGCAAAGATGAAGAGGGTGGTAGTACCCAGTAAAAGGAAAAAATGTTTCATATTGGCAAATTTAAAGAATTTCCAGGGCTTCAAAAAAATCATTCCATACTGAAAAGTCTTTGATACCTGTGGATGCTGAATGAAAGCAATTGATGCTGATACCCCAGGGGTCTTTTCCCTGAAGGTTTTTGGCCATTTCTAATGATGGTTCAATGCTGCAAATATGACTTTCTTTTGAATTCAGGTTAACGCTATGTGAAATATAATTTCCGGATTTTTCAGTATTTACAATCCAGATTAGCTGCTCATTATTTAAGTGCAATTGCAGTTTTGAAAATGCCACTTCTGATAATTCTATTCCATTAATGGGAATGGTATTTAGCAGGGCATTGATTTTATCGATGTCGGTGTCATTTGCAATTTCCAGAATTACGGCCGGTCCCGCACACCAGCCTATAATTTCCTGAATAGCGGATGCAGGTAAATCATCTTCACTACCAATTCGAAATCCAATATAATCGGCCATCACAGCAGCTGCGTAGCGTGCATCCGACAGGTCGCGGATGTTGTTGAATTTAATTTTCATGAAAAGATCTGCCGAATAAATAAAATCGGGCTTGTTATACCAGCATTTTTACCGGTTCTTCCAGGTATTCCTTGAAGGTGTTAAGGAATGCTGCACCGATGGTGCCGTCAACCACGCGGTGGTCGCAGCTCAGGGTGACTTTCATGGTTTTCACGGGTTTTACTTCACCGTTTACCACGCCTACAGCATCTTTAACTGCACCTACAGCCATGATGCAGGCATCAGGCGGGTTAATGATGGCGGTAAACTCTTCGATGCCGAACATGCCCAGGTTGCTTATGGTGAAGGTGTTTCCGGCCCAGTCCTGCGGCTGAAGTTTCTTCTCCTTGGCACGTTTGCCGTAATCTTTTACTTCTGCACTGATTTGGCTGAGGCCTTTCTGATCGGCGAAGCGAACTACAGGAACCAGCAGACCTTCTTCCACTGCCATGGCAACGCCAATGTGGATGTGGTGGTTATAGCGGATTTTGGTACCCAGCCAGCTGCTGTTCACCTTGGGGTTTTTGCGCAATGCGGCGGCAGCGGCCTTAATAACCAGATCGTTCATGCTGATTTTCACTTCGCTCACGGCATTCATTTGTTCGCGGGCCGCCACAGCCTTGTCCATGTTGATTTCCATGGTTAGGTAGAAGTGGGGTGCGCTGAATTTGCTTTCGCTGAGGCGGGCAGCAATGGTTTTGCGCATTTGGCTCACCGGTACTTCTTCGAAGCTTTCGGTGCCTGAAATGTAAGATATGGCGGGGGATGCGGCAGCAGGTGCTGAAGTTGAGGGAACAAAAGTTTCTACATCGCGGCGCACGATGCGGCCGTTTTCACCGCTTCCATGAACCTGATTGAGATCTATGCCTTTTTCCTGGGCAAGCTTTTTGGCCAGGGGTGAAGCTTTGAGACGATCATCATTGCCGACGGCTGAGGTGGCAACCGGAGCGGTGGCTAAAGTTGCTGGGGCTGTTATAGCAGGTGCAGCGGTTTCAACTACGGTGGTTGCGGGCATTTCAGCTGCGGGAGCCGGTGCAGCCGGAGCACCGGCCAGCAAAGATTGAAAATCTTCACCTGCGGTGCCAACAACGGCAATTACGCCATCAACAGGAACGGTGCTGCCTTCGTCTACCAGATACAGGACGCTTCCTTTGGCATACACCTCCATATCCATGGTGGCTTTATCGGTTTCCACTTCGGCTAGTACATCACCGCTTTTCACGGAGTCACCTACCTTGTAGTTCCACTTTACAATGACACCTTCGGTCATTGTATCGCTCATCTTGGGCAATTTAACTGCTTCGGCCATAAATATCGGGTTGCAAAGGTAATGTAGAACCAGCAATTTTTGAATTAGGTAAAATGGTCTTTGGTTAAATTCAGAAAATTAACTTTACACCTTATCAGGCAAGGGTTTTATTACGGGTTTGTATCGCAAAGGTATTGTTTCTGCATACTTGTTTTGGGCAAACAGTCGCGTTCTAAGAATATACTTAAATGCCCGGAAGCGGTGTCACGTATTGAAATGGGCTTAAGAAAAAGAATATTAATGTATTAAGTATTTTTATGAGCCGATATTTTTATTCCTAATCGCCGAAATAATATTAATTCGGCGAACGTAATCACCGAAATGCGATAATTTTGATTTATGGCTGGGGTGATTGATATCTAAATGAACTCAGATTAATTGTTAAACCGTGCATCATTTGTGTATTTCTCCACTGTAGTCATTCTTATTTTTGTGTCATGTCTGCATCCAATCAATACGAAAACTTTCTGAAATATGTATTCGAAAACGGCAACCCCAAGACCGACCGTACCGGAACGGGCACGGTGAGTGTATTTGGAGGGCAATTGCGTTTCAATCTGCAGGAAGGTTTCCCGTTGGTAACCACCAAAAAAGTGCATTTGAAAAGCATAATTTATGAGTTACTGTGGTTTTTGAAGGGTGAGACCAATACTGCCTATCTGAAGGAACATGGCGTAAGTATCTGGGACGAATGGGCAGATGCAAACGGAGAACTTGGTCCGGTGTATGGGAAGCAGTGGAGGAGTTGGGAAGCGAAAGACGGTCGTGTGATAGACCAGATTTCGGAAGCCATGAATTTGATTAAAAACAGTCCTGACAGTCGACGTATTCTGGTGAATGCCTGGAATGTGGGCGAAATAGACAAAATGGCCCTGATGCCCTGTCATACGATGTTTCAGTTTTATGTGGCAGATGGAAAATTAAGTTGCCAGTTGTATCAGCGCAGTGCCGATTTATTTCTGGGTGTTCCGTTCAATATTGCGAGCTATGCTTTGCTAACCATGATGATGGCACAGGTATGCGGACTGCAGTGCGGTGATTTTGTGCACACGTTTGGCGATGCGCACATTTACAATAACCATTTTGAGCAGGTGAAAGAGCAGCTGAGCCGCGATCCCAGGCCTTATCCGACCATGAAGATAAACCCGGATGTGATGGATTTGTTTGCGTTTGAATACGCTGATTTTACGTTGGAAAATTATGATCCGTGGCCCGCGATTAAGGCGCCGGTGGCGATTTGAAGCGGAAAATTGTTTATTGGTTTAATCGTTTAATGGTGTATGTCACCCTTAGCCTGTCGAAGGGTGACCCGTCCTGAAAAAGGTTGACAGATTATTGGTTAATGGTATGCTGTGCGTTCCTTTTTAATTATTTTTTAAATAGATGATAAATGGATAAATGCTATGTGGTCACCTAACAAAAACAAAACACCGTGACCCCAATATTTTTCAGGTGTTTGTAAATCTCGATGTGGTCATCAACGGATGAAAGGGTTGAGATAACCTTATCGCCTACCGAAAAAGGATAATCGCAATAATGTACAATCATTTTATTGTCAATCACATTGCCCGCAATGTGGGCTTTATGCGAAAGCCAATGTACCTCAAAGCCATCGGTTTCCACCATTTTTTTGAGCAGTTTGCCCTTGTCAAGGGTGCCGAGGATGATTAATGGTGCATGGCTTTTCACAAACATCTTTTTCCAGTAATTCCATTTTATTTGCATGAATGCGGCTGCACCATAGTTTTCGCTGTTTATGGAATAACGCGATGCATGTTGGCGCCAGTGGTGACAAATACCTTGAGCAGATACTACAGAAAACCCCTGTTCAAAAAGGCGAAAGGCCATATCGTAATCCTCGGGATACACGGCATTTTCGAAGCATTCTGCTTCTCTTAGTTCCGCAGTGCGCATCATCCAGCAGGGGCTGGGTATCACGCATTCGCGCCAGATGTGTTGCCAGTGGTCATTGTTATCGCAGCGTTCATTCAGCCAGTTTTCATAAAAACGGGTGCCTGTACCGCAATTTTCTTCTGGAAAAAACTGAACCCTGCCTGTAACAATGGTTTTGGGCGGGGCTGATTCGAGTACATAAACCAATTTTTGTAGTTTATCCTTCGGCATGATATCATCGGCGTCCATGCGGGTAACGAATTCGCCG